>WRDA01000074.1 GCA_009783675.1 Symbiobacteriaceae bacterium
ATAACCCGCTTCTTTCACCCTATTCGCGAACTAACCCAGGTCATGAATACTGTTCAGGCTGCGGGTATTTCACTGGAACGAATCTTTAACTTTATCGATGAAGTACCCGAGGTACCTGATGAACCACAAGCGTTTGCCCTGTTACCCATTCATGGCGAGGTCTGTTTTGAGCATGTGGACTTCTCATATGATAAAGACGGCGCTCAAGTTCTTTTCGACATCGATTTCAAAGTAGAGCGGGGACAAACAGTCGCTTTTGTGGGTGCCACCGGGGCAGGGAAGAGTTCGATCATTAACCTTCTCAGCCGCTTCTACGATCCTGATTCGGGTAGGATTCTCATCGACAATCAGGATATCAGAAACATTACTCAGCATTCATTACGCAGCCAGATAGGCATCGTTCTGCAGGACACTTTCATCTTTTCCGGTACAGTAATGGAGAATATACGTTATGGAATGCTGAGTGCCACTGACGATCAAGTAATCAAAGCAGCTGAAGCAGTCGGAGCCCATGAGTTCATCATGCGTCTAAGCGACGGATATCAGACCGAGGTTAACGAGAGGGGTTCCAAGCTCTCGGTTGGCCAACGCCAGTTGATTTCTTTTGCCAGAGCTTTGCTCGCAAACCCGCAACTACTGATTCTCGACGAAGCAACCTCTTCGGTAGATGCATATACAGAGCTACTGATTCAAAGAGCACTGGACAGATTGCTTACCCAGAGAACCGCATTCGTAATTGCTCACAGGCTTTCAACAATTCGCAATGCAGATTGTATATATGCGCTGGATATGGGGCGTATCGTCGAGCAGGGTACTCATAATGAGTTGTTGGCGAAGCGTGGTCTGTACTACCGCCTTTATGAAATGCAATTTAAGAATCAGGAAGATATGGATGCAGCGGTTGCGCCGGAAGCAGGTTAATTGACAGGTCGCAGATAACCAAAACGCCCCGCAAGGGGCGTTTTACTCGTTACATGCTGCCAGTTCTGGGTTGCAACTCGGAATGAGCGTCCTTTAGTCTGTCGGCAATGGCTATGCTTTGCGGGCACTGGGGTTCACACTGGCGGCACATAACACATTTTGTGGCATCTTCACCGGAATTAATCAGTATGGCACCATAGAGCCAGCGCTGAGAGCGGTTAGCGTCTCTGGCAATCTCATTATAAAGCCGAAAGACTTCGGGGATGTTTACTCCTGCTGGACAGGGGAGACAGTATTGGCATGCGGTACATGGCACCTTAACTTTTTCACCCCAGATTGCGCGTGCTCTGTCGTAGATCTTCTCATCATCCTCGCTCAGGATACCGGTCCGGGCTTTAGCGAAGATACCAAGGGATTCTTGCAATTGCTCCATAGAGCTGCTTCCACTGAGGATTACCGATACTTCCGGTTGATTGTAGAGCCACATAAAGGCTTTCTCTACCTGGTTCATTTCGGGATGGAAGTCGCCAAAAGCATCGATAACGCCTTGAGGAACATCCTGTGCCAGTAGCCCACCATGCAAAGGTTCCATTGCCACGACCGGGATGCCACGAGCAGCGATGTAGCGTAGCCCTTCCTGGCCGATCTGGTTATATTTATCAAGGTAGTTATACTGCATCATGACCAGTTCCCAGGGGAAGGCATCGAGCAGTTCATAGAGGTGATCGGGCCTCTCATGCAGGGAAAAACCGGGATGGCGGATGGTGCCCTTCTCCTTTTGCTCCCGAAGGAATTCCAGGGCTCCACATTCCTGGGCAATGCGCCAGCTACCCTTGTGCAGATTGTGCAGATGATAGACATCGATGTAATCCGTTTGCAGCCGGATTAACTCTTCATCCAGGATAGATTGAAGATCGGACTTGCTTTTAGTCTTCTCCGAAAGGGGCAGTTTGGTGGCCAGAATGACCCTCTGCCTATAACCATCGCGTAGCGCTTTACCTACTACTTCCTCGCTTCGGCCATATGCATAAGCAGTATCGAGATAGTTCACCCCTTCATCGATAGCCGTGCGGATGAGTGTAATAGCTGCATCATCGTCGATTTCTTTTTTCCCGTCTTCCATAGTTCTCTGGGGTAAACGCATACAGCCGAGACCGAAGCGTGATATGTGATCACTGATCTTTCCCAAAGGTACATACTGCATAGTACTTCCTTCCTTTCTCCAGCAAATTGTCTTTTAGAGTATAACACAGTCCGAAGGAAATGCATATAGTCAAGAGGGACCCAGGTTGTCGGATATTGTAGAATAAGGTAGTATTTCGAATAATTGTCCCTGAGGTATTGCCTTGGAAAGCTCTCAGGTGTATACTCCAGGTAAGGTCAAGAATAGTCAAAGTCAGGAGGCGTAAGAATGCCTACAATTTCCGACATGATTGAGTTGCATCTGAAACGATTGATGGAGGAGGCGCAGGACAAGCATGTCGAGATAATTCGCAACGAACTTGCATCGCTCTTCGATTGCGTTCCTTCTCAAATAAACTACGTCCTGACAACCAGATTCACTCCAGCGAGGGGTTTTGTAGTCGAGAGTCAACGCGGAAGTGGGGGACATGTACGGATTCGTCGTCTTCCTCTGGAAAAACTGACTACGCTTAGTGATTATCTGTTTATGGATCTGGCGCCGGAACTGACCCAGGAGCAGGCTCGACACATCTGTGAGCGTCTTCTGCATGAGAGGCTAATCACCGAACGCGAAGCTGCGATAATGACAGCAGCGACGAGACGCTCATCGATACCGGTTCCGGTTCCTTACCGTGATCAGGTTCGTTCGTGTATCCTGCGTGCAATGATCCTGGAGATCGTACAACATATGCCATCAGGATAATCTTTTCTGGTAACTGTTACAGTGAGGAGGATCACCATGATCTGTCAGCAATGCAAACAAGAACCAGCGACGGTTCACATGATTCATCTGAATAATGGAGAGACCACCGAACGACATCTCTGTGAATCCTGTGCCAGAAAAGAAGGCTTAAAGCTTGGCGAAGACCTGCTCAGCAACTTTTCTGTGAACCTCCTCTCCGGATTGATCGCGATGCAGTTTGGGGGCGAGCAGGAAGCACACTCTCCTGGAGATCAGGGTGTGGTTAGTTGTCCGGTTTGTGGTTTGAGTTACCAGCAGTTTCAGCGTACTGGACGTTTAGGCTGCGATTCCTGCTACCAAGCGTTCAGACAGCACCTTGAACCCCTCTTACGACGGGTACATGGCTCTACTATGCACCGAGGAAAGATTCCCCTGCGCAGCGGTAAGACCCTTGAGATTCATAGGCAAATAGCTCATCTACGTGAGGAACTACAGCGTGCGATAAACGAGGAGCGTTATGAAGTTGCAGCTCGGCTGAGGGATGAAGTACGGGTCCTGGAAAGTACGGTGAAGTCATGAGTCACAATATTTTTGCAGCCGAAAGCTCCTGGATGGCTCATGGATCGGCGTTACAGGATGTTATCTTGACCAGTCGAATCCGCTTGGCTCGCAACATTAGAGGGTTTCCTTTCCCTCATCGAACCACCATGGAGAGTAAAGAAGCTCTCACGAGCAGAGTGGAAGTATTACTGCCTGACCTAAATGGGAGTTCAGGCAAAGAATGGCAACTCGTCAGAATGAACTCGTTAAAGAGCAATCTGCGAGGTATCCTATTGGATAAACATCTCGTTTCTCCCCAATTGGTTCATAATCCTGATGGGGCTTCACTTTTGTTAAGCTCAGATGAGGAAGTCGCCATTATGCTGAACGAAGAGGATCATCTCCGCTTGCAGGTATTGCTTCCCGGCGAGCAGTTGAACGCATCCTGGGAGACGGCGACCAGAATCGACGATATTCTGGAAAACGAACTGGATTACGCTTTTGCTTCGGATCTTGGATATCTTACTGCTTGTCCTACAAATGTAGGTACCGGTCTCAGAGCATCGGTAATGGCTCATCTTCCGGCTTTGGCTATCAGTAAAAAGATTCCTCGCTTGCTTACAGCTATAAACCAAATGGGTTTTGTGGTAAGAGGTATATATGGTGAAGGTAGCGAAGCGGCGGGACAGGTTTATCAAATTTCCAACCAAGTATCCTTGGGCAGTGCGGAAGGGGAAGTGCTCCAGAGCTTGCAAGCGATTGTTAAACAAGTTGTCGACGAGGAAAGAAACACACGACGCTCCCTGCAAAACAGTACCGAACAGGAGTTAATTGATCGCATAGGCCGATCCATTGGCACCTTGAAGAACGCCAGGCTGATGGATACCGCTGAAGCAATGCAACTCCTTTCCGATCTGCGCCTGGGTATTAACTTACAGAGAGTATACGGCATCGACTGCCAAACAGTTAGTATCTTACTGGTTAAGATACAACCTTCCTGGCTATCGGTGGAGTATCCCCAGGAAAATGCATCACTGGCTTGGCAACGTGCAGCGGTTTTACGAGAGGCGTTGAGTCAGACATCAATAGATTGAAGGAGTAACAATCATGATCATGCGATTCACAGAGAAAGCTAACCGCGTGCTGCAGTATGCTCAGGAAGAAGCGGTACGCCTCAAACATTGCATCATAGGAACAGAGCATATTCTGCTTGGATTACTCAGAGAGAGGGAGGGTATTGCCGCAAAAGTCTTACAGAATCACAATCTGGATTTGGATACTGTTCGATCAGAGACAGAAAAGGTATGCCCGGCACCTCAAGAATCAGGTGGAGCGCCTCTGACACCTTCTCCTCGCTGTAAGCGAGTTTTGGAGTTAGCTACCGAAGAAGCGGTACGTCTCGGACAGAATTACATAGGTACTGAGCATATTCTTTTAGGATTGATTCGCGAAGATGAAGGTATGGCAGCGCAGGTCTTACGCAACGTAGGTGTATCCTTACGCGGAGCTCGCCAGGCAGTGATTTCAGAGTTACAGGCTACTTCCGGCCAAACGGGTAGCACTAGCTCTGTTTCAGCGCCCAAGGCAGGTAGTACAACTCCTACTCTTGACAGCCTCGGTAGAGATCTTACACAGCTGGCTAAGGATCAGAAGCTCGATCCGGTGGTTGGACGCGGTAAGGAGATAGAGAGAGTCATGCAAATACTCTCTCGCCGTACTAAAAACAATCCGTGTCTTATTGGTGAGCCTGGCGTGGGTAAAACTGCCATCGCAGAAGGATTAGCTCAGAAAATCGTAAGTGGTGAGATCCCGGAAACATTGAGAGATAAGCGGGTCGTGACCTTGGAACTTGGTTCCCTGGTAGCAGGAACGAAGTACCGCGGTGAGTTTGAGGAACGTCTAAAGAAAGTAATTGACGAAATTCGCAATGCAGGCAATATCATTCTTTTCATCGATGAGCTACACTCTCTGGTGGGAGCAGGAGGTGCGGAGGGAGCCATCGACGCGGCTAATATTCTTAAGCCTTCTTTAGCTCGTGGTGAGTTGCAGACTATAGGTGCAACGACATTGAGCGAATATCGCAAACATGTGGAGAAGGACGCTGCCTTAGAGAGGCGTTTTCAGCCAGTAATGGTAGAACCTCCTTCTGTCGAGGAGTGTATGCTCATTCTCGAAGGATTGCGTGACAGGTATGAGGCACACCACAGAGTGAAAATCAGTGACGCTGCGTTACATGCGGCTGTTAAGCTTTCGGATCGTTATATAAACGATCGTTTCCTTCCAGATAAAGCAATAGATCTCATCGACGAAGCGGCTTCACGGGTGCGATTACAGCAATATACTGCGCCTCTGGACCTTAAGGAACTGGAAAGACGCTTAAACGATACTACCCTGGAGAAAGAAGCAGCTATCCGCAACCAGGAGTTCGAACAGGCTGCGAAACTCAGAGACAGTGAGACTAAGCTCAAAGCTGAACTGGAGCTGGAGAGGAGCTCCTGGGAGCAGTCACAAGCTCGTTACAGCAGCGAAGTCAGCGCCGATGATATTGCTTATATTGTCGCAAGCTGGACATCTATTCCAGTACAACGCCTGACTGAAAGCGATAGTCAACGCTTGTTGCGCTTAGAATCGGACCTGCACCAACGTGTGATAGGTCAGGATGAAGCGGTTACTGCTGTCGCCAGGTCCATTCGTCGTGCTCGTGCCGGGCTAAAAGATCCCCGACGACCCATGGGTTCTTTTATCTTTCTAGGTCCGACCGGAGTGGGGAAGACTGAACTGGCAAGGTCTCTCGCCGCTTGCGTTTTCGGAGATGAAGAAGCAATAATACGCTTCGACATGTCCGAATACATGGAAAAACACACTGTGTCGCGTCTTATCGGAGCGCCTCCAGGGTATATCGGCTATGATGAAGGAGGACAATTGACTGAAAAGGTGCGTCGCTATCCCTACAGTGTACTTCTGTTCGATGAAATAGAGAAAGCACATCCCGATGTTTTCAATATCCTCTTGCAACTCATGGAGGATGGACGCGTAACAGACGGACAGGGTCGTGCGGTAAACTTTGCTAATACCTTGGTGATAATGACCTCAAATTTGGGTGCGGAAACTATACGGCGTAGCGGACCCTTAGGCTTCGATACCGGTTTGCCTGCGGAGCAAGGTGAATATCATCGTATGAAAGAGCGTATGCAAGAAGAGATGAAACGTACCTTTCGTCCTGAATTCCTCAACCGTATCGACGAGATAATCGTCTTCCATCATCTTTCGCAGGAAGAGATCAGAGAGATCGTCGGGATCATGGTCAGACAGGTCCAGCAAAGACTAGCCGAACTTAGAATCCGTATTGTCCTCGACAATGATGCTGTTGACTATCTGATGCAGAGCGGTTTCGATCCCGTATATGGAGCACGACCACTGAGGCGAGCTATCCAGAATCAAATTGAAGATAGATTATCGGATGAGATGATTATGGGCCGGATCATTCCCGATACAGTCGTAAATGTTTCTGCAGATGCCGAAGGCTTGGTGTTCAGAGTATAAGTTAAGCCGGAA
>WRDA01000075.1 GCA_009783675.1 Symbiobacteriaceae bacterium
ACCAACGTCAAGAGGAGCCAACAGAGTTGGCTCCTCTTGGATGTTTACACCTTTTCTGGTTATAGGTACCTAAGTGTTCCTACATCATCATATCTCCGCCACCCATGGGAGGAGCGGGAGGATTCTTCTCGGGCTTGTCAGCAACCAGGACTTCAGTGGTCAGCACCATGCCAGCTACAGAACCAGCATTTTGCAATGCAGACCGAACCACCTTGGCTGGATCGACTATACCTGCGCTGATCATATCTACCATTTGCCCGGTGATGGCATTATAGCCCATTCCCTTTTTCAGAGCTTTAACCTTCTCCGCAATGACTGAACCCTCGGCGCCGGCGTTATGTGCGATCTGCCTGACAGGCTCTTCCAGGGCACGGCGCACAATGTTAATACCAACCTGTTCATCGGCATTGGCGCCTTTCAGACTCTTGAGTGCAGCGAGAGTATTGATATAGGCTACTCCGCCTCCGGAAACTATACCTTCCTCTACGCCGGCACGAGTTGCAGATAAAGCATCCTCAATGCGCAGCTTCTTCTCCTTCAGTTCGATCTCGGTGGCTGCACCGACCTTGATCACTGCCACTCCACCTGCGAGTTTGGCGATCCGCTCTTGAAGTTTCTCACGATCAAACTCCGAAGTGGTCTCTTCCACCTGATTACGCAGTTGACGCACTCTGTTGGCTATGGCTTCGCTGCTGCCTGCTCCGTCCACGATCGTTGTTGTTTCTTTTGCTACCCGCACCTGCCTTGCCTGACCGAGTTGCTCCAATTCTATCGTCTTCAGCTCCAGGCCAAGCTCCTCAGAGATCACTTCACCACCAGTAAGAATGGCTATATCCTCAAGCATTGCTTTGCGACGATCGCCAAAACCTGGCGCTTTTACAGCCACCGTGCTCAGAGTCCCCCTCAGCTTGTTGAGAATCAGGGTCGTCATCGCTTCACCCTCGACATCCTCAGCGATGATGACCAGAGGTTTCCCTCGCTGAACGATCTTCTCCAGGATGGGCAATAGTTCTTGAATGTTGCTAATTTTCTTATCGGTTACCAGGATATAGGGGTTCTCCAGAACCGCTTCCATCTTATCGGTATCAGTTACCATGTAAGCTGAAACATAACCACGATCGAACTGCATACCCTCCACTACTTCCAGCTCCGTAAGCATGGACTTTGATTCTTCGACGGTAATGACTCCGTCGCGACCAACTTTGTCCATCGCATCCGCTATAAGGGTGCCTACAGAGGGGTCATTGGCAGAGATGGCTGCTACCTGAGCGATTGCTTCACTATCTTCCAGCGGCTGTGACATGGCAGCGATTTCCTCGACGGCAACATTTACCGCTTTTTCAATCCCATACTTGATAGCCATGGGATTCGCGCCAGCAGTTACATTCTTCAGACCTTCCCGCACCATTGCCTGAGCCAGGAGAGTCGCTGTTGTGGTGCCGTCTCCAGCCACATCGTTAGTTTTTGTCGCAACCTCTTTGACGAGCTGTGCTCCCATATTCTCGAAAGCGTCTTCCAATTCGATCTCCCTGGCGATGGTTACACCATCATTGGTGATCAAAGGTGCTCCGAATTTCTTATCTAAAACAACATTACGACCCTTAGGACCCAAGGTAATTATGACAGTATCGGCGAGCTGATTGATGCCGCGTTCAAGAGCACGGCGAGCTTCTTCTTGGAAAATTATCTGTTTTGCCACTTAACTTACGCCTCCCTTTCCAGTTCTATTTAGAGATAGCTAAAATATCTTTTTCGCTCAGGATCAGGTACTCTTCTCCTTCGACTTTGACCTCTGAACCTGCATATTTCGAGTATATAACCATATCTCCCACACTGATCTCCATTGGAAGTCGAGTGCCATTGTCCAAGATTCTGCCAGTTCCTATGGCAACAACCTCACCTTCCTGAGGTTTCTCCTTAGCATTACCTGGCAGAACTATGCCACTGGCTAGTTTCTCCTCCTGAGGAATAACTTTGATGACTACCCGATCACCTAAAGGTTTTAAGTTCAAAATACTACCCCCTTAAATTTTCCTGGCTGTTTTCATGTTGTTAGCACTCACCTCAAGCGAGTGCTAACGATGTTTTTATCTTAAGCTTTGTATAGTCGTATGGCAAACTGAATTATGGCCTGTAACGTCCGATTATCCGCGGAATTATGGAAATGTATTTCAAAAGCTCCGTTTTCCTTGATAATGATCCGTTTATTGACTAAGGGCATGATTTTATCTCTATTTCACAGGTATCGTTCACCAATAGGTGCATGAGTTGATCATGTCTGCATTGATCCAGTTCAGGCAGGAGTTGCAACCTAAAGTGCGGAGCGAGACGGATTGCATTGGGGTGGCATTTTGCCAGAAAGCGATCATAGTAACCTCCGCCATATCCTAATCTGCCGCCTTTGCGATCGAATGCAACACCTGGGACCAGGATAAGGTCAAGGATATATGGATCTACCCCTGGCAGAGTTTCCAGTGGTTCGCGTATTCCCCAGGTTCCTGTTATCAACTGATCTAGAGAGATCAGTTTGACAATCTTCAACTCTCTGGAGTCAGGCAGGCAACGTGGTACAAAAACATCCTTTCCTGCGTTCCAGGCCTCTTGCATCAGAGGTTCTATACTTACTTCCCTTTTAATAGGCATATAGAAGAGGATCGAGTGTGCCCCTAACCAGGCTCTGTGATTCTTGATTCTTTGGCAGGTAGCAATCGATTGTATGGCATGCTCCTGTTCTGACAGAGCTAAACGCTGGAGTATCATCATCTGGCGTAGTTGAGCTTTAGCGGTCATAAAGATAGCAACTTTCGTGGTAGACGAGGTTTTCGCTGTCATCAAGCTTCAAATGAGGGTAGGCATTCAAGCTGAGAGGAGAACATAGTCCTCTGGACAGCTTGCGATAACCGGCAGCGGCAATCATTGCTGCATTATCGGTGCAAAGCAAAGACGCAGGTATCGAGAGGTTAACTTTCAGGTGGTGACAGACATCCTGTAAAGACTTCCTGAGCACCTTATTGGCTGCGACGCCACCAGCCACCAGAAGGACTTCCGGTCTGTGTATCGTAATCGCTTGAGCAGTTTTAGATGTGATGGCTTCGAAAACAGCGGCTTGGAAGGCTGCAGCCACATCATTGACTTCAACTGCCCTGTTTTGCTGACGTGCTTTTTGCATAGAGTTGATAGCTGCGGTTTTTACGCCACTGAAAGAAAAGTCGAGAGTTCCAGCCATAGCAACTGCAGGCAATGGAAACGAAGCCTTGTTCCCTAACTGAGCTGCTACTTCCAGGGCAGGTCCTCCCGGATATCCGAGCCCCAGCAGCCTAGCAATCTTGTCCAGAGCCTCTCCTGCAGCATCATCACAGCTTGCGCCAAGTCTAGCAAAGCTGTCATCTTCCTGCCAGGATATAAGTTCGGTGTGCCCCCCAGAAACCAGAAGCGCCAGGGCAGGAGGTCTGATTCTCAGATCACCTGGATTTACATTCTCTTTGTCATTTCCAAGCAGGAGATTGGCCATAATATGACCTTCCAGGTGGTTCACTCCAACAAAGGGAATTTGCGCTGCATAAGCCATTGACTTTGCGGTAGAAACACCGATCAGCAGAGCTCCAACCAAACCAGGTCCGCAGGTCACAGCGATTCCACCAACATCCTGAAGGGAGACTCCGGCATCCTGTAAAGCCAGATCGATGACTCGATTCAGTTGTTCGAGATGCTGTCTGGAAGCGATTTCAGGGACTACCCCTCCATAGATTTTATGCGTCTCGACCTGGCTGGAAATGACATTACTGAGAATCTGGCACCCATGAGCAATGACAGCAGCGGAGGTCTCATCACAGGAGGTTTCGATCCCAAGAACAAGATCATTCTTCAACCAGTGCTTCTCTGCAGGCTGCGAAGACATGACAGCATTCCTCCTCACTGACGGTTATCTGATCAATTCCTTCCAGCCACATAATCAGTGCATCCTCCTGGGTGTCTGTATAATATCCCTTGCGAATCCCGCTGATATGGAAGCCAAGGGAATGATATAAAGCCAGAGCGATGTCATTACTTGGGCGGACTTCCAGAGTTACGGCTCTTACCCCATAACAGGTACAGAGCTTTAACAGGCTGCGGAGGATTTCTTTTCCAAGTCCTCTACCCCGAAATTCAGGGTGAACAGCAACGTTGGTTATATGCCCCTCGTCGAGGATTAACCAGACTCCGGCGTATGCCACAATGAAATTATCAAAAGCCAGGACGAGGTAACGTGCTACCGGGTTTTCCGTCAACTCTCTGCTGAATGAAGCCACAGACCAGGGAGAGGGAAACGAGAGTTCCTCTATTAGATGAACTTGTTCCAGGTCATCAGTGTTCATCAACCTGAGATTATAACCAGGGTTTAAGGTGACCAGATCCTTTCGGGTTATTGCTGTCCAGTTTTTATCTCTCGCATCCGGATTCTCCTTTTATGTCGTACCACTATCTATCCTGGCCCGATACAAGCGTTCTGCTTCTGATTGCCTTAGATAGGTGGGAACAAGTGAGTAGAGATCATCTCTATCTCCTCGCTGGTATCGTTCCAAACCAAGGAGCCCCAGAGTAACAGGACGTGGTAACGTGTACGCTTCTCCAAGGTGAGTCATAGGGTAATCCCATGTGCTTTGCAAGAGAAGGCGTTGCTCAACGGGAAGATCGCCGGTGGTATAGACGCCATTGCGTTTAGTGGAGTACTCCGCCACCAGTAGTTTCAGTTCCTCAGCAGAACGAGGAGCTTCCGAGAGCAGAGGTATAGCTTTGCCGGAACTCCAGGTATAAAAGCAAGAGTAGTACTCGTTTCTGCCAGCATTAAGTAAAGGCACTATGACTGAACCTTCTGATAGATAAGGACCCAAAGAAGCCGCCCAATGGAGGAGAGAGCTCACTCCTATAAGAGGGACAGACAGAGCCTGAGCAAAACCTTTGGCATGACCAAGACCGATTCTAAGACCTGTGAATGATCCAGGTCCCTGGGAAACAACGATCATCTCTAGATCCTTTGGCTTGCACTTGCAGTCACGAAGCAGCAAATCGATCGCTGGCAATAGTCTCTGCGAGTGAGTTAAGCTTGATTGCAACAAATATTCGGCACGGACAGAATAATCATCCAGGATGGCTACTCCACAGTATCTTGTCGCCGTATCAAAAGCCAGAAACAACACAGATTCTCATCGCCTCCCACAGTGTGATTCCACGCGGACCTGATGCTGATACTCCCAGACACCTTCCCTCTTCGGCATAAGTAAAGTTCAGCATTAGATAATCAGGGGGTAATATGGAAGGAAACTTGTCCATCCATTCTACCACGACCAAACTGGAACCATCCATCATCTCTTCCCATCCTAACTGATAGAGTTCTTCCGGACTATCCAAACGATACAGATCCAGGTGGTGAACTGTAAAAGCCGCAGAAAAGCTATGATGGAGTGTAAAAGTGGGGCTGACGACATCCATGATGCCCCATCTTGCCAATAAAAGTTTGGTAAAAGTCGTCTTGCCAGCTCCAGGTTCCCCGCAAAGAGCCAGGGTGTCTCCCGCTTGTAGCAGAGGCGCCAGACAGCCTGCGACTTTCAGGGTATCCTCGAGTGTAGGAAGGTCTATGATAAAGTCGTTGGACATGTCACTCATTACTCTCTCTTCTCCTCAAAGCGATCAACGTTTTTCTGCCTGATAGATTCATAGAGCACTATGGCTGAGACCATAGCCGCATTGAGGGATTCCGTACCGCCTGGCATTGGAATATTAACTGAATATGAAGCATTCTGCCTGAGTGATTTGATGACTCCCTGGCTTTCGTTGCCGATGACCAGAGCCCAGGTAGCTGAGAGATCTGCCTTCCATACAGGAAGATCGCTATCGGGAGCTGTGACAATCAGTGGGATTTCGAACTTGCTTAGTTGAGTGACAAGTCGTTCCTGTGACCACTCTAAAACCTTGAGTGCAAATATCGCGCCTGCACTGGCTCTGACGACTTTGTCGCTCCAAGGGTCAGCGCCTCCGTTGACCAAGACCAGGGCGTCGAGAGCAAAAGCTCTGGCCAGACGTATCATTGTCCCTAAGTTTCCCGGATCTTGAATTCTATCGGCAACCAGAAGCCTCATGCCTTTGGTCAGATGCAAGTCATCCTGATAAACAGGTTGTTTAACCCAGGCCACTATACCCTGTGGAGCCACTGTCTGGCTGATTATTTCGAGGACCTGATGGCTTACCTCTATCAAAGGAGTCTGGTTTTGGTCCGCCTGTTGTAAAACTGTGTATTCTCTACTCCTACTGACAATCTCGGAAAGAAAAAAAACTCTTTCAATCGTTAGCCCCGCTGTGTAAGCTTCTGCAACGAGTCGAGCTCCTTCAATCAGGAAACTGCCTGCTTCTCTTCTTCCCGAGGCATCATGAAGTTTCCTGGCAGCCTTGATCAGGGGGTTATGTGTCGAGACGATTCTGTTGCTTTCTTTCACTGGTTGCTCCTCGTCACAGAGTCAAACGGCGCTTCTGTCTCTGAAGCGCCGATTGACAGATAATATTCATAATCAGGTTTGTTTGGATACTTCAACCATTTGGATGAAACCATTGTTATCATATACGGCCATATCGGCTAGCATCTTCCGGTTGACTACCACTCCGGCTCTCTTCAGACCAGAGACCATGCGGCTGTAGGTTGTCCCATTCATTCTGGCTGCTGCATTGATACGAGCGATCCATAAACGCCTGAAGTCCCTCTTGACCTGACGCCTATCACGGTAGGCGTAAAACCCTGCCTTCATTACAGCCTGGTTGGCAACTCGATATTGGCGACTCTTAGCACCCTTATAACCTTTAG
>WRDA01000076.1 GCA_009783675.1 Symbiobacteriaceae bacterium
ATTCATTGATCCCCGAAAATACTTCCAGTTCCCCATGCTTTTTCGCAAAACACAACAACCCTGAAAGCTCGCATTCTTCGGGCTTTCAGGGCTGTATTATACTCTATTGGTGTCAAAGTCAGGTTACTACATCATCAGTATAGCACATAACAGACTTCCCCGGCAATATATTGGTGAGGACGCGTGTCGTGCAAGTAGTCGTTTTTATGTCACGCTACCGGAGTTATCTCAGACAGCCGTCTAATGTAACATGAATATTTGCTTTATATCTTATTATATGTTACAATAATAAACGGAGGTGATATCATGGAACCCTTTGTCTCCTATATCGAAGAAATGCTACATGTTACTGCAGAAGTTACCCCTTTTGAAGAGCGACTGGCACTACCGCTCTACTTGGAGAAAGGATATAACCTGGTTGCACTCGTAGTTCAGGGCGTAAGTTTCCTGCTCGTTTTCCCCCGGGAAACCGGCAGCTTAACTTACTTACGCCAGCATGTTAAACAGATCGAAAAGATCACCGGATACAATGCGGTCCTTTGTTTAGCATCTGTACGCAGCTATACTCGGGATAAGCTCCTCTCTGAGGGTATTCCGTTTATTATTCCTGGCAAGCAGCTCTATATGCCGTTTCTGGGGATCGCCCTCTCCAATAAAGCTAGCAGGCATCTTCCTCAAAGATCGTCTATTTCCCCCATGTCTCAGAAACTGCTTCTGACTGCCATTTACCAAGGATGGGCTGATATTTCGCTAACCAATGCAGCTGATAGTCTGGCGGTGTCGAAGATGACTATAACCCGCTGCTACGATGAGCTGGAGGCTATGGGCTTATCTTTAATCAGGTATGAAGGCAAGCGAAGGAACTTCGTTTGGGGGAACACCAAACGTCAGCTGTGGGAAACTGTATTCCCTTTTCTACGCAGCCCTGTTATTCGGCAATATCAATTAGAGAGCAGGAGCATTGTCGGGATCACGAAACTAGGTGGTATATCGGCGCTCTGTCATTACTCGATGCTGGCAGATAATCCCTACCCTACATTCGCTGTCAACCCGGTGGTGGAGAGAGCAGCGGGGCTTCGAAGACTGTCTGTCATACCGGCAGACGAGACTCCAGGTATGTTACTTCAAGTTCTAAGCTACGATCTGGCCTATGGAGATGACCTCGCTATCGATCCACTGTCGGCTATCCTGTCATTGTCTGCGGAAGACATAAGCGATCCACGTGTGGCAATGGCGATTGATGAAGTATTGGAGGCATTACCATGGTGATAGGATTGGAGCGGTTTAGAGATTACTTCAGGGACTTTCAGGATCAGTACATCATCATAGGCGGCACCGCCTGCGACGTCGCTTTACAGGAAGCTGGACGTCCCTTTCGCAGGACTAAAGACTTGGATGTGGTGCTAATCCTGGAATCATACACTCCTGCCTTTGGACGGAAACTAAGAGAGTTCATCAGTGAAGGACGTTACCGCAACCACGAAAGAAGCGACGGGAAGCCTCAGGCATATCGGTTCGACAAACCGCAAGAGCCAGGCTTTCCTCAAATGATTGAACTCCTGTGCAGATCGGACACTTTGTTTGATTCTATTTCTGACAGGTACCGTTCCATTCCAGTTTCTGCGGATATGGAAAGTCTTTCTGCAATCATCATGGATGACGGTTACTATCAGCTGCTCGAAGCTGGCAAGAGCATCGTTGACAGCATCCCGATGTTATCTCCTCCCTATCTGATACTACTCAAAGCCAAGGCATGGCTGAATTTAATGGAAGAATTGGCATCAGGAACGAACAGTATCGACCGTAACCTGGAGGACAATATCCGTAAACACATAGAAGATGTGATCCGTCTTGCTGTTCTGTTACCCAGGGGTTCATCATACATTATTGATCATGACATCTACGACGATCTGCATAAGTTTATGGAGTCGTTTGTAGCAGCTCCTCCTGATCTGAAGAAGCTTAACTTGGGGGAATTCAGCGTTGACGATATAGTAAGCGCATTGCTTGGCTCCTATACGGCTGGCTAGCCATGCCGATCTGATTTTTGAGGATATTTTGATTCGCATTTTACAGTAATTAGTATTCCTGATTTACAGCATCTGTGTCCTCAAGAGTTTCTCTGGTTCATAATGGTCTTTTGCGAGAGCTATCGAGCCTGGTATCTCCCGCAGCAACAGGTATCTCCTGCGGCAACTTGCACCAGGGTGCAAATTATGATAGCATGCAAATGTAAATGATGCGAAGGGAGTATTTGATGTGATTATCGATATGGAAAAGACCTTTCTGCGGCGTCCCAGGCAGGATCTGCTCTACGATGTCATCGTCTGTGGCGGAGGACCGGCTGGGATCGGCGCGGCTCTGGCGGCTGCTATCTGCGGTGCTCGCACCCTGATTCTGGAGGCGCGCAGTCAGTTTGGCGGCACAGCTACGGCCGGGATGTGGATGTGCTTTAACTGGATCTTCAAGGACAATCAGGATGGCTCCCGGGGTGGTGTTCATCAGATCCTGGTAGATGAACTGGCAAAATATGGTTCCCTCGCCGCTCGCCCGGGTAGGCGAAACGACCAGGTTCTAAATAATGGTGGCAATCTGGATATTCACCCCGAGTATCTCAAGAAGGTGCTATTCGATCTCTTCGAACACTATGAGATCGATTATTCGCTATATGCTCAGGCTATCGATGTCCTCAAGGACGAGGATACGGTGCGCGGTGTGGTGGTCATCGCTAAGGAAGGCGCCGTGACTTACCAGGGCAGGGTCATCATCGATGCTACCGGCGACGGCGATGTGGCTTACTATGCCGGCTGTGAGATGGAGGATACGAATCCGGAGACTGGTTGGCGGGCACCTCATACCCTGCTTTTCGCTCTCTGCAATCTCGACGTGGAGAGAGTCATGTCCACGGTCTACGAATCCGGCTTCAGAGTGGAGGACCAGGATTTCGCTTCTTTAAGGGATGCCATGTTACACGGCATTACCCAGGGATATCAAATCCCCGGGGGTGTCTCTATCGATCAGAGCACCATCCCCGGGGTTTTGAACTTCAACTATTCAACTACGGCTGGTCAGTTCTTCGATGGCACCTCCAGCTACGACCTTACCTGTGTAGAGAACCTTGGCATCCTGCAGGCTACGGAGTTTATCCGTTTCGTGAAGGACTTTAAGATACCTGGCTTCGAGAATGCTGCCTTGATGCGGACCGGCGGATTTGCGGCGGTGCGTGAGACCAGGCGGCTGGTAGGGGAGTATGTATTCACCGAAAAGGATCTCATCGAAGGAGCAACCTTCCCCGATGCCATCGCTTGCAAGTTTGGCGGCCGGGACCCCATGGGTACTACCCGTCCTAATGTGAATATCAGTCAGGGCACCCAGTATCCCTATCGCTCCCTGTTACCGAAGAAGGTCGAGGGCCTGCTGGTAGCCGGACGCTGTGGTTCAGCGACCCTGCTTGGTCATTATGGCGGCAAGAGCATGGGCAACATGATGGCTTTCGGTCAGGCTGCGGGTATCGCCGCGGCTCTCTGCGTCAAGCTGGGCAAACAACCCCGTAAACTGGACTATAAGCTGATCCAGGCGAAACTGGCGGAGATGAATGTCGTCTATTAGTAAGGATCTTGCTAGCCGAAATGTGCGAGGGGATCACTTGTTTTCCTGAAGCAGGTTTCAAGATAACTGCTGTTGCCTGGCGACCAGGGTCTGCTTTTTGCTCAGATAGTCTGCCAGCTTGACCCGTTCCTGCTCCACCACGGCTTGAGGTGCTTTGGACAGGAATCCTTCGTTTTGCAGGCGACTCTCCAGGCGGGCGATCTCCTCCTCCAGAGCAGCCAGTTCCTTAGCCAGTCTGGCTATCTCCTGAGGGATGTCGATCATTTCAGCCAGGGGGAGGTAGATCGTCAGGTTGCTGAGGGCGATTGTCAGGGCTTTGGCAGGTACCTCTGCTTCACTGATCATGGTTACTTCGCTGGCATTGGCCAACCTTTGCAGGAGTGGCTTCGCTTCTTCGGCCAGGGTTCGACCCTCGGGGCTGGCAGGCAGGATCTGCAGTATTATCTTGCGACCATGAGGCACATTCATTTCCCCGCGCAGGTTGCGAATCGAACGTATTCCCTCCATCAACGCAGTCATGTTGCGCTCGGCGGCGTTGTCGATTAAAGTGGCATTCGTCTTTGGCCAATCGGTGATCATGATGCTCCGGGAGGCTTCCCCTTTAGGAAGATGTTGCCAGATTTCCTCACTGATGAAGGGCATGAAAGGATGCAGCAGTTCCAGGGTGGTGCGCAGGACGGTGGCTAGGACCCCTTGAGCCAGACGAAGATCGGCGGCGGCTTCCTCGCTGGTTTGCGGATCGGGGTCAACTGCCTTCGGTTGTAAGCGTGGCTTGACCAGTTCGATATACCAGTCGCAAAATTCATCCCAAAGGAAGTCGTAAAGGGTACCCAGAGCTTCACCGAAGTCATAGCGCTCCAGGGCTTCCTGCACGGATGTGGTGACCTTGTTTAAGCGGCTGAGAATCCAGCGGTCGGGCAGGGTGAGTTGTGCAGAGGAGTCCAAAGGCGGTCCGGGCTGATATCCCTCAAGGTTCATCAGGACGAAGCGGGAGGCATTCCAGATCTTGTTGGCGAAGTTGCGGGCCTGTTCCAGACGTTCCTGCTGGAAGGACATGTCGTTGCCGGGGGCACTGCCGTGGATCAGCATGAAACGCAGGGCATCGGCTCCATAACCAGCGACGATGTCCGCGGGATCTATGCCATTGTTTAAGGACTTAGACATCTTACGCCCCTGGGTATCCCGCACCATACCATGGATGACTACGGTGTGAAATGGCTCGCGTCCCATGAATTCCAGGGAACTGAAGATCATGCGCGCCACCCAGAAGGAGATTATATCGTAGCCGGTAACCAGCACATCGGTGGGGAAGTAACGTTTCAGATCGGGCGTCGTCTCCGGCCAGCCAAGGGTGGAGAAGGGCCACAGTGCTGAGGAGAACCAGGTGTCCAGCACATCCGGATCCTGTGTGAGCTGGGTACTACCGCAAGTGCTGCAGCAAGCAGGGTCCTCGATGGCGACGGTGCGATGCCCCTCCGGACAGGTCCAGGCTGGTATACGGTGCCCCCACCAGAGCTGACGGGAGATGCACCAGTCTCGGATGTTCTCCATCCAGTTGAGATAGGTGCGCCCATAACGTTCAGGTACGAAGCGCAGGCGTCCCTCCCGCACGGCGGCGATGGCTGGTTCAGCCAGAGGTTTCATCTTCACGAACCACTGCTCGGAGACCAGGGGTTCGATCACTGCATCACAGCGGGAGCAGGTTCCCACGGAGTGGTGATGCTCCTCAATCTTGTCCATCAGGCCCTGTTCCTGCAGATCCTGTAAGATGCGGGCACGGCAAGCCATGCGTTCCATCCCCTGATAGATACCGGCATTTTCGTTCATGGTGGCATCTTTGGCCATCACCGCTATCTGGGGTAGGTTGTGGCGCAGGCCCATTTCGAAGTCATTAGGATCATGGCCGGGAGTGATCTTGACGCAACCGGTACCAAAAGCCGGATCCACAGTCGCATCAGCGATTATGGGGATGACTCTCTCCATCAGAGGCAGGATAGCTTCCTGACCGATGAGATGCCGATAGCGTTCGTCAGTGGGATGGACCGCCACAGCCACATCGCCGAGCATGGTTTCCGGACGGGTGGTGGCGACAGTGATGAAGCCATTTCCGGAAGCCAGGGGATATTTTATGTAGTAGAGCCGTCCGGCCCTCTCCTCGTGATCTACTTCGATATCGGAGATAACTGTCATGCAGTGAGGGCACCAGTTGACGATATAGGTCCCACGGTAGATCAGTCCCCGTTCATAGTAGCGCACGAAGGATTCCCGCACCGCCTTGGAACAGCCTTCATCCAGGGTAAAACGTTCTCTGGACCAGTCGCAGGAGGCTCCCATCATGCGCAGCTGCTCCACTATGCGGCTGCCATACTGTTCCTTCCAGTCCCAGACTCTAGCCAGAAAACCCTCCCTGCCCAGGTCGTGACGAGTCAGACCCTCCTTGGCGATCTCCTCTTCCAGCTTGGCTTGGGTTGCGATGCCGGCGTGATCGGTGCCAGGCACCCAGAGAGCATCATCCCCGGACATACGCCGCCAGCGAATGAGAATGTCCTGGATAGCATTGTCCAGAGCATGGCCCATATGCAGCTGTCCGGTGACGTTCGGTGGCGGGATGACTATGGTGAAGGGTTTCTTGCCCGAGGCAGAGTCGGCTTGGGAGAACCCCTGTTCCATCCAGTAGGCATACCATTTGCTCTCGACCAGCTTGGGGTCATAAGCGGTGGCCATATTCGTCGCTGAACCCTGTGGTGTCATGAATAACAACTCCTTTCAAAAAAACAACTCTTCTCGTCCTCAATTAAGGACGAAAAGAGCAAATAATGCCTTTGCGCGGTACCACCTTACTACAGCGGCAAAATGCTGCTGCACTCGAAACGCTGTAACGGGCGCTCCCGGATGCTGTTACTGATCCTGCTCCCCGCTGCTGCCAACAGGTGAGGGGAGTATGTTCACAACCTCGACTCCCGGGTGACCTTCCCCTGGGCCTCGCAGCGGATGCTCACAGCACAGGTGTTAACCTGGCATCCTTCTCTGCCTGTCTGGCATAGGGTACTCTTCCCGATCAATGTCTGTGACTAATGTTAGCGTGAACTATACGCGACCCCGGCCTCTTTGTCAAGAGAAGAAATATTA
>WRDA01000077.1 GCA_009783675.1 Symbiobacteriaceae bacterium
CCAGGTTCTGCTTCGTCTGGCTCACGGGAGTATGGGAAGACTGCACAATCTTCTTCAGGACGAGGAATGGGATGAAGAACGCAGGCAGAATATTTCATGGTATCTTGAGGAAGCGACCTGGAGCGAGCTTCAGAGATTGAAGTTTGCCGAGGAGAGGGATGGCGCCTGGCGTCAGAGATATCTTTGGAAGACGCTATGGACATCATGGCTAAGTCTATCCAGAGATCGTCTGATGCTTGATCATCAAGCAGATGAAACGCAGCTATGGAATCCGGATTACAAGGTTCAACTGCTTTCTCTACCCCATCTCTCAACCAAACAAATGGTACAACGAATATATAGTCTCACTGAAGCTGATCGTCAGTTAGAAGCAAATACTCCGCCACGTATGATTGCGGAGAGTCTTTTACTTAGCTGGATTTAGGAGTTGATATTTTGCCTGAAGTAGTCGGAGTACGCTTTCGCCATGCCGGTCGCATCTACTTTTTTGCCCCCGGGGATCTGACTATAAATAAGGATGATGCGGTCATCGTTGAAACCATCAGAGGAGTCGAAATGGGGCAGGTGGCATACGCTCCGCGGGAAGTCTGTGCAAAAATGGTAGCTCCCTATCTGCCACTGAAGCAAGTCATTCGTGTAGCTGAAGCACGTGATCTGGCTCAGAAGGAGCTGTTACTTAAGAAAGCAGAGAGTGCGTACCAGATCTGTCAGGAGAGAATCCTCCAGCATAACCTGGCTATGAAGCTTTTGGATGCTGAATACACACTGGATGGTGCAAAACTGATATTTCAATTCACAGCTGAAGGTCGGATCGACTTCAGAGAGCTTGTAAGAGATCTGGCTGCAGTGTTTAAAACCCGCATCGAGCTCAGACAAGTTGGCGTCAGGGATGAAGCTAAGATGATAGGTGGTTTGGGTGGTTGTGGCCGTGAACTGTGCTGCAGCGCCTTTCTGGGAGATTTTCTTCCGGTTTCGATTAAAATGGCCCGTGACCAGAACCTTTCTCTGAATCCGACTAAAATATCCGGGGTCTGTGGTCGCTTGCTATGCTGCCTGAATTATGAGATGGAAGATTACGGTGTTCAGGGTGAGCTCATCCCGGTAATCGTGGTTGGATCTATGGTGGAGACTAATGCTGGCAGAGGCAAGGTTATGTATGTTAACACAAAGCGGAATCTGGCCAGAGTCAGGAATGCAGAAAGCGGGAAAACAGCAGAGTTTCCTCTGGATGAGCTGATCATCATCCTGCCGGAAAATGATGAGAGTCTTCCCGTTCCAGAGGAGAGCGCACAGGTTTTACCTTCATGCACCTGCCCCAACGCCTTCCCGCCTTCGCATTAAGTTATGTTGACAGATTCACAACTGTTGTCCTGCGGAACCTTTTATCTGGTAGCTACTCCGATTGGCAACCTTGAGGATCTATCTCTCCGAGCGATACGTATCCTGGGAGAAGTCGATATTATCGCAGCCGAAGATACCAGAGAGGCGAAGAAGCTCCTGGCACATCTAGGACTTCGTAAACCATGTCTGAGTTACCATGAGCATAATCGTCGGCGACAAGGCGAACGTATAAGATCCGAACTACAAGATGGCAGAAATGTTGCCCTGATCTGCGATGCTGGAATGCCAGGTATCTCTGATCCCGGACAGGAAATGATTGCCGATCTTCTGGCTGATAATCTGCCAGTTATTGTAATTCCCGGAGCGTGTGCGGCAGTAACTGCGCTGGTCGCTTCCGGGTTACCTGCATCTCGTTTTGCTTTCGAAGGTTTTTTACCTGGAAAGGGTAAGGAGAGGTCGCGTCGAATGCAAGATATCGCAGGAGAAGAACGAACAATTATTATCTACGAGGCACCTCACCGCCTGTTTCAGACACTCACCGATATCATATCAGTCATGGGGCCGCATCGGAAAGCAGCTTTAGTCCGAGAGTTAACGAAGATCCATGAAGAGGTCTATAGCGGCACTCTTCAGGATCTGTGCAACTATACAGCAGAAGGAGTACGAGGCGAATGCGTCCTGGTGATAACGGGTGCTGAGTCTGTCTCGTTACCTGCAGAAGACCCCATGGTAGCCTTCAGGTGTTATCAGAATCTTCTAGCCGAAGGAAGATCCCGTCAGTATGCTCTAAAAGAAGCAGCTCGCCGCAGCGGTGTAAAGCGTGACATTCTTTATAAGGTTATTCTTAACCAAAGGGAGGACACGGGATGCAGCTGAGTCTGACCCTGCCCAAGAAATATAGTCGTCGTATCTGGCGTGCGCTCATGGAGTTCGATATGCTTACCGCATCAGACCGAATTCTGGTAGGGCTCTCGGGAGGGAAGGATTCGGCATTCCTGTTATATGCCCTCCATGTTTTACTCAGGACTACCGGTTTCCCCTTCGAGTTGGGGGCAGCTTGCATCGATGCAGGGTTTACATCAGAGAGCTATGCTTACCGACTCGCAGAGTTATGTCAGGCGATGGAGGTGCCTTTTTTTTATGAACGACATGAAGGTTTGCAGGAGATCATTTTCGATACTGCATCCTCTCAGAGTCCCTGTGCCCGTTGTGCCTTTTTCCGGCGTGGAATGTTGAATCGCATCGCCAGAGATAAGGGTTATAATAAAATCGCTCTCGGGCATCACTTAGACGATGCCGCTGAGACATTTCTGATGAGCATTCTATACTCAGGGAAGATACAGACTTTCACACCGGTCACGGCCCAGGATCGCAGTGAACTGACTGTCATTCGCCCTCTCTGCCTCCTGCGTGAGAAGGAAATAACCGGCACAAGAAGTTTTTTCCCCTGGGAACCAATTTCCAGTTGCTGTCCCAAGGACGGAGCCAGCAAGCGGAGTGAAGTGAAGGCTTTGATACGCAGATTAGGTGACGACAGCCCTAAGCTGTTCGATCGAGTCGTCAGCGCAATGAGACGATCAACAGATGAGATCGATCTCTGGCCATCACCTCTCGGAGCAGAGGAGATGCGAGAAAAGTATCTCCGCATGGTAGCATCTTTGAAATGAAGAACGAGGTTAATGAATATGAGCATGGTTATGGCCCACAAGGTGGCCAGGTATTTTGGCAGTTTTAAGCTGTTCGACGAGGTGGATTTTACCATCCTTCAGGGGGATCGTGTAGGGCTGATAGGTCAGAATGGCAGCGGGAAGAGTACGTTACTGCGTATCCTGGCTAAACAACTGGACTTTGATGGCGACGAGGAGAGCCATCTTTCCTTCGCTTCCGATCTCCGAGTCGGGTATTTGCGCCAGGAGGATGAGTTGGGAGGAGAACTTACCCTCTGGCAAAGCATGCAGGAGGTTTTCGCTGATCTGATAGCCATGGAGTATCAGCTACGTGAGCTGGAGAAGCAGATGTCACTGCCAGAGGTTTTTCAGAACTCTAAGACTCTCGAGCAGATTAATGATCGATATGGAAGACTCAGCCATGAGTTCGAACGACGAGAGGGATACCAGATGGAGAGCCGAATGCGTGCGGTTCTCTATGGGTTGGGTTTTAAGAATGATCAGTTCGAACGTCAGCTGCATCTGTTGTCAGGTGGAGAACGTATGCGAGGAGCTCTAGCCAGGCAGCTGTTGGCTTCTCCGGATCTACTCCTGCTCGATGAGCCGACGAATCACCTGGACATATCAGCCGTCGAATGGTTGGAGGAGTTTCTGTCAGGATATAAAGGAGCCGTGATTCTGGTCTCGCATGATCGCTATTTCCTAGACAGAGTCACTACCAGAATCTTCGAAATCGAGCATAACAGATTAAAAACTTACCCGGGCAATTATTCTGCCGCTATGGTCCAAAAAGAGATGGATCTCAAGCGTGAGATGGATCTTTATCTGCGTACTCAAGAAGAAAGAAAGCATTTGCAAAGCTTTGTCGATCGCTTTCGATATGGCACTAAAGCTACACTGGCTCAGAGCCGTCTCAAGATGCTGGCCCGCCTGGGTCATGATGAAGCTCCCAGACAGACTGCAGCTCGCATGAAGCTGGAACTGTCACCACGCTATCGTTCGGCAAACCGGGTTATCTCTCTGCATCGGGTGAGCAAAGCTTATGACAAACCTCTCTTTGGTCCCTTGGAGATGGAAGTCTTAAGAGGAGAACGCATTGCTCTGGTTGGACCAAATGGCGCAGGTAAGACTACACTTCTGGGCGTAATTACCGGAGAGGTTGCTCCAGACGAAGGAGAATGTCGCTGGGGAGTAGCGGTAGACTGGGGTTTTTACAGGCAGGGATTGGATGATCTGGAAGAGAGTAACACCGTTGTTGAGGAGATAATGAGCGCTGCACCAGAGTTGAATCTTGCTGATGCGCGTAGCATCCTAGGTCGTTTTCTCTTTCGTGGGGAGGATGTTGCCAAGAAGGTGTCCATGTTATCCGGTGGTGAGCGGAGTCGGGTCATGCTAGCCAAACTCTTTCTCCTTGGTGCTAACTGTCTGCTGCTGGACGAACCTACCAATCATCTTGATATTCCTGCCAGAGAGGTGTTGGAGGAAGCCCTGCAGGATTTTAGCGGAACCCTTCTGGTAGTTTCCCATGATCGTTATTTCGTGGATAAAATAGCAACTAAAATCTGGGAGCTTAACGAAGGGAGACTCAGGGTGTTCGATGGCGGTTGGTCGGCATATCACGACGCACTGCAGATGGAATCAATTTCTCTTGATGCATCCAGGCGAATCAATAATCCAGGTTCAGCGAAGTCTCGCCATCAGATTTCATCTCTGGCAAACACAAGAGATCAGAAACAAAAAAAGGCTCTCTATGAAGAAATCCTCAGGTTGGAAAAGGAACTGGCTGATTTGGAAAGGGAGAAGCTTGGTCTCGAACTGATGATGGCAGATCCTGGTTTTAGCCAGCGTAGTGATCGCAACTCCTGTCTCTTACGTTATAAAGAGCTTCCGAAACTGATAGAAACCTGTTATACTCTCTGGGAAGATTGCAGCCTGCAGTATATTTCTATGGAAAAAGCAGCCGAATGAACTCAGCTGCCCGGATATTGCAGGACTTAACAAGCACTTCAGGGTACGTACTAAGGAAGTGGTCAGGGTGTTTACTTTTTTGGACTTTCCTCTCTTTCGGGATGAATCTCTGGTGATTCGGCTGGCGAGAATGCTTGAGGCGGACCCGGAGAGAGGGTATGTACCTTCTTATGTTTATCACATCTACGAGCCTCAGGGTCTGGCACCTATTGGCTATATCGATCTACGCATCGGTGAAAACGAAAACTTGTTCTATGGCGGGCATATTGGTTACCGGATTCATGAAGACTTCCGGGGGCATGGCTACGCCGGAAAAGCATGTCGGTTGATAGTTCCTCTGGCCAAAGCTCACGGGATGCAGATGCTGCGCATTACCTGTAATCCCGATAATCTTGCCTCCAAGCGGACCATCGAGAAGTTGGGTGCTAAACTCATCGGCGTGTTTCCAGTGCCTCCCCACAACGAAATGTATCAGAATGGGGAAACAGTCAAATGCGTCTTTGAGTGGCTAATCAACGAGTCAGATGAGATTCCTTAGCCGTATGAAGTTTACTCGTCCAGAATGAGCAACTGCGCAGTAGGATCCCAGTGAACTGTAAGCCCACAAAAAGCAGAGAGAGAGAAAGCTTGCAAGACAGCGACTCCTGAGTAGTTCAGGGTCACGAGATCGCAAACTGCTCGCTTGCCTGCAACAAAGAAGATACGACTGCCAATGAGATGAATGTAATCCAGGTCGTTAAGTGAGAACTCAAGTATCGCATCCATAGTGATTCTGTATGGTATATCCAAAGCATCGAATGTAGTGGTAATTGGCAAGACTATGCGGTCGACAGCCAGGACAGGGCGAACTTGCTGCCATCCGGCGCCATCACCGTTGAACAGAACGCTGGGAGGGAGATCGTTAACTGTAATGATGGTAGGAGCATAAAGGGGTTCGAAGGTCATATTTCCCAGCTGACCATAGGTGTTGTCTCCCCAGGCTAAAAGATCTCCGCTACTGCTGATAGCCAGGCTATGCCAACCCCCGGCAGCGATTGCCTTCACCTGGTTCAGCGCTTGTATTGGAAGGAAAGATGAGGGCACCGGTAGACCTAACTGCCCCAGCCAGTTCTCACCCGCGACCCAAAGGGAACCATCGTTTTGTAATATGAGCAGGTGAGCGGCGCCAATGGCCACCTCTCGAACATCATTCATCAGTCTGAGGGGTTGTAGTTGAAGGTGCTCTGCATCGGCACCCTCGAAGAGCAGGGTAGTGACATTACGACCCCACCCCCACAGGGTTCCATCGGAGGTGATGGCAAAGCTGTTCACTCGTCCGGCATAGGCTTTTGTCACATCATCCATTATTTTCACAGGCGCAAGTATCTGTCTGGTATCTCCGTTCCCCAACTGCCCGGCATAACTGTCTCCCCAGGCGAGCAGGCTTCCATCGGACATGACTGCCAGAGAATGGCGGTCGCCGGCTGACACCGCGGCGACACCACTGCCGAGAATCAGCTGAGGTCTGGTTTGACTGGTCGTATTGCCATTACCCAGTTCACCGTGTCGATTTCGCCCGAAGGCATATAATGCTCCATCGGATGATACCACCAAAGAATGGGCAGCACCGGCAGACATGGCAACAATATCGATCATGACAGCTACAGGTTTACGAAGCTGACTGCGCATCCCTGCTGCTCCGGTTCCGTTTTGCCCGTCCCACCC
>WRDA01000078.1 GCA_009783675.1 Symbiobacteriaceae bacterium
ATGCTGGCTCCGTTGTTTCTGGCCGAAGGAGCTCCAGCTGCCGGTATGATTCTCTTCGCTGGATCTCCGCGTTCCTTCACAGAGATTCTGGCTGATCAACAGGCGGATATGCTGGCTTTTTACGAAACCATGGGCATGACGGATCTTGTGGATAGTTACTTGGTGATGCAGGAGCAATGGGTCGCCGAATATGCTGCTCTGCAGGAGATGACCCCGGAAGAAGCCATGGAAGCAGGCACTGTTTACGAAATGAATGCTTACTATCTGCTAACACTTGACTCGGTCGACACCATAGGCCTGATCAGGGAACTGGCAACTGCGACTCTGATCATGCAGGGTAGCAACGATCATCAGGTATATGCGGACCGGGATTTTAGCATTTTTCAGGCAGAACTTGGCGAATTACCCTTTGTGGAGTTCAGACTCTACGAGGGTCTCAACCATCTCTTTATGTTCTCGGAAGCCAGAAACGTTATCGAAGCTGTCAATGAGTATCAGATGCCAGGCGAGATTCCCGACCTGGTTTTCGACGACATAGCTACCTGGCTCTTTTCTCGCTAAGTCACAACATGAGGAGGCGGTACGATGCTGGATACGGCTATCTTCTGCCAGCATGTGAAATCCGCTGAGTTACTTGGTGAAGATGAACACATTCTTATCGCTTTCTCTGCAGGCCCGGACTCTCTGGCTTTGCTCTTCCTGTTCCTCCTCTGTCAAAAAGAAATGCGGACCGGCTGGCAGTTGTCAATAGCTCATCTGGATCATTCTTTGCAGCCAGATAGTGTCCTGGAGGCGGAGTATGTCAGACAGATAGCCAGCCGTTTTGGGTTACCCTGCTACCAGGCTGTAGAGGATGTCTCCGCCATCGCAGACAGTCGTAAACTCGGCATCGAAGAGGCTGGACGGGCTGCCCGCTATAGATTTCTCACTGAAACAGCAGTGAGGATTCAAGCGACAGTAGTCGCTTTTGGCCATCAGGGCGATGATCTGCTGGAGCATTTCTGGCTGCGGCTCTTGCGAGGGGCATCTCCGGGATCCCTGGCAGGGATTCCGGTAAGCCGTCCATTGGCTCCAGGTATCCGGATTCTGCGTCCTCTCCTGCCTTTCAGCAGGAAAGAGATTGTGGATTATTTGTCGTTCTGTCGCCAGAATTATCCTGAGTTTGGTGACCTTCTGCCTTTCGAGGATCCGGACAATCAGTTGATTCGTTTCCAAAGAAACAGGGTCAGACACCAGCTGATGCCCTTTCTGGATACCTGGCATCCAAACTGGCGCAGAGCTTTGCAGGGTATGATGCAAACCCAGGCAGAAGATGAGAACTACCTGCGCCAGGAATGCCTGAAGCTTCTCGCCAACGGCCACTGGCGGCTCGGATTGTACAGCTATCCCTGGCAGGAATGGCTCTTGTTGCATCCCGCCCTACGTAAACGCCTGCTGTTGTATATCTTCAACAGTATGGGCAATGCATCTTTCAGAGAGCCTATCCAGAGGAAGCATCTAAGAGATTTGGAAGAAAAATGGGCAGGACTGCAGCCAGGTAAGGAACTGGCTCTACCAGGTGGATGTTCCCTTCGGCGCAGCGATGATGAGTTATTTTTCTTGTTGTACTGGCCTCCTCCGCCATGGGGTATTGATCTGAATCCAGTTTGGGGAGAAAAGGAGATTTTGCTCCCCTGGGCCCTGGCTGGGCACCCGGTCTTCTTTAAGAGTTCGGTCATCTCATCTATTAGCTCTGTTTCGAGCATTCCCTCCATCAGGGATGCGGTCTTTACAGAGTTGACAACAGAACCTGTGCCACCGGCTGTCCGTGAAGAGATCGAGAGTAATGGAACAGACCAATTCATCGCATTGCAATGGTTGGATCATAACTGGACCCTGCGATCCTGGTTGCCCGGTGATCGTATAGAGATCAGAGCCCATCTCCATACCCTGGGCGAAGTTATGCGCGCTGCTGGAATTCCTCCTCCTGCCAGGTACTGTTATCCTGTAGTAGAAATTGATGGTGAGATCGCAGCTCTGGCAGGCCTGGTCGTGGCGGACCGCTATCGATCTTCCGTTGGATCCGGAGAAGCAATTTACCTTGACTTACATTGGTAGCTAATATACGGAGGTTAGAGCAATATGGGTCGTATACTCCTGCCGGAGCTTGAACGAGTGTTACTGGATGAGAGCACAATTAAACAGCGTGTCAGGGAGCTTGCCGAAGAACTCAGCCTTGACTTTAAAGGTAAGGATGTTGTTCTGGTTGGCGTACTCAAGGGATCTTTTTGCTTTCTGGCTGACTTGGCACGAGGGATGAGTATCCCGCTTGGTATCGATTTCGTTGCTTGTTCAAGTTATGGCTTGGAGAGTGTCAGCGGCGGGAACCTCAGTATTACCAAGGATATCAGCGGTGTAGTTCAGGGCAGGGAGCTGATAATCGTAGAGGATATCGTCGATACCGGACTTACCCTCAGGGAACTGACGGATTTCCTCTCCTCCAAACAACCAGCAGGGGTACACACGGTGACCCTATTAGACAAGCCTTCCAGGCGGAGGATGATCATCGATCCCGATTATGTGGGTTTCAGTATACCTGATGAGTTTGTAGTTGGCTATGGATTGGACTATGCCGAACGATTTCGCGAGCTTCCCTATATTGGTGTTTTGCGAAAAGAAGTGTATTTAAGGTAAGTAGTAAAAGCGCACTGGAAGGAAATAACCATTGTCAAAGGGACAAGCAATTGATATAATCATCTCTGCATTGATTTGATCCCCATTTTCTCAGGAGTGTGATGGAGTGTCCCGTAACTACCGAAACCTCAGTTTCTACTTGTTAATCATCCTCATAGCCATGGCATTAATCAGCTATTTATTCTCGGATCAGAGCGAACCTCAGGCTATTAGCTATGGGGAGCTGTATGATCTCCTGCTGAACGAGCAGGTTGAAGAGATCGTAATAACCGGTAATGAGGCTAGTGGCAAACTGACGAATGGGGAGAGTTTTACCAGTACGGTACCCTGGACGAATAGTGATGCTCTCCAGGAGCTTCTGTTGAAGGTGCCTTCATACAAAGTGGCAAATCCCGCAGATTCTACCTGGTGGCTGAATATTCTCAACTATGTTCTGATCTTCGCTCTAATGGCGGGAGTATGGTTCTTCTTCACCCAACAAAGCAATGCCGGAGGCGGTAACAGGGTGATGAACTTTGGGCGCAGTCGGGCAAGGCTTTATAAGGATGATAAGCATCGCATCACCTATGCTGATGTTGCTGGCTATGAAGAGGTCAAGGAGGAACTGCAAGAAATTGTGGAGTTTCTCAAGACACCTGCCAAGTTCATCGAGATTGGCGCTCATATTCCCAAGGGTGTGCTGCTATACGGTCCTCCCGGTACAGGAAAGACTCTGGTAGCACGTGCTACCGCTGGTGAAGCCGGGGTACCTTTCTTCTCTATCAGTGGTTCCGATTTCGTAGAGATGTTCGTCGGTGTAGGAGCTTCCCGTGTCCGGGATCTTTTCGAAAACGCCAAGAAGAATGTGCCTTGTATAGTGTTCATCGACGAAATCGATGCCGTAGGCAGGCAGCGTGGAACTGGTCTTGGTGGTGGTCATGATGAACGGGAACAGACGTTAAACCAGTTATTGGTGGAGATGGATGGTTTCGAAGTTAATGAGAGCATCATCGTCATCGCGGCTACGAACCGACCCGATATCCTGGATCCCGCATTGCTAAGGCCGGGACGCTTCGATCGTCAGGTGGGTATCGACAGGCCAGATATCAAAGAGCGGGAGGCTATACTAAATCTATATGCCCGCAATAAGCCTATGGAGGAGGGTATCAACATCCTCGATCTGGCCAGGGCTACCCCTGGTTTCACCCCTGCTGATCTGGAAAACCTGGTTAACGAAGCTGCGCTGCTCGCGGCTCGTCGAGATAAGAAGAAGGTCTCCAGGGAAGAGTTGGAGGAAGCAATAACCAGGGTCATGGCTGGCCCGGCCAAGAAGAGCAGGGTGATGAGCGAGAAGGAGCGTTGGGTCTCTGCAGTGCATGAGGCTGGGCATGCCGTCGTTGGCTGCCATTTGAAGCAGTTCGATCCGGTGCATACGGTTACCATCATTCCCCGGGGGCAGGCCGGTGGGTTTACGACGGTTCTGCCCGTAGAGGATCGCTATCATATGACGCGCCTCGACCTGACGAACATGATCACCTTCGCTCTGGGAGGGCGAGTCGCGGAGTCTATTCTCCTGGAAGATATCTCTACCGGAGCGACCAATGATCTTGAACGGGTTTCCCAGATGGCTAGACGCATGGTCACCGAGTTCGGCATGAGCGAACGTCTGGGCCCCATGACCTTTGGCGCTAAACAACACGAGGTCTTTCTTGGTCGGGATATTTCCCGTAACCGCGACTATAGCGAGGAAGTAGCCAACGTAATCGACGAAGAGATCCGCCTGATCGTGGAGAAATGCCTGGCTCAGGCTACAGAGATCCTGCAGCAGCACCGGCGTGAGTTGCATCATTTGTCCAAGACTTTACTGGAGCGGGAGACAGTTACCGGTGAAGAACTGCCGGAGATTTTCGAGGCTGCCCTGTTAAATTCCTAATTGTAGAGTAAGGTGAGTTATTCGATTGCTTCCAGGAGATGTAGTATTAAACTAGAAAGCGGTGGTTAGCATTACACCAGAATTAATGAAGATGACCATGACAGAGTTTGCCAGTTTGCTGGCTTCTGATGCTCCCGCACCAGGCGGGGGTTCGGTGGCTGCTTTCAATTTGGTTTTAGGTGCAGCTCTGTTGGAAATGGTTGCTTCTTTAACCATTGGGCGTAAGAAGTACGCCGAAGTTCAGGAAGATATAGCCGAACTGAAGCGCAAGGCGGGAGAGCTGCGTCAGCAAGCAACCGATTTAGTCCAAAAGGATACGATGGCTTACAATGCGGTTAGAGCCGCTTATGCTTTACCAAGAGAGAGTGCGGAGGATAAGACAAAGCGTAGAGAAGCTATTCTGGCAGCGACCAGGGTGGCGATTCAGGTTCCTCTGGAGACGGCTAAGCTGGCGATCTCTATCCTGGAGTTGGTTCCCGAGGCTTTCGAAAAAGGGAATACCAATGCCGCCAGTGATGCCTTGGTAGCTGCTTATGAGTGTAACGCAGGGTGTCTGAGTGCCTTCGCAAATATCTATATAAACCTGGATAGTCTCGATGATGAAGCTGAGGTCATGGCTTATAGGACGGAGACCGATAAACTGCGCCGTACCCTCGATTCCTTAATGCAACGAGCGGCTCTGTTGGGAAAAGCCTATATCGGTTAACAGAGACGAACAGGGGGATATGTCTCGAGATGCAGATAGAGCTGAGGCAGGTAAGTGTCCATTTTCAGGATCGCAAGACCCCGCAGAATAAAGTAATCGCTGTCGATAAGATCGATATGTTGATTCCCGATGGAAAACTGGTCTGTCTATTAGGACCATCGGGATGCGGAAAGTCTACTACTCTCTATGCCATAGCAGGTTTACAACCGCTCAATGAAGGTCATATCTTCTTCGGAGAGCGTGATGTGACCCAGTTGGACGCTGTCAGGCGAGAGATTGGGCTGGTCTTCCAGAACTACGCTCTTTACCCACATATGACGGTGCGTCAGAATATTATCTTTCCCTTACAAAACGCGAAGTGGAGTAAAGAACGCATCGCTCGGAGAGTCGACGAAGTTGCTCGCACAGTTCAGTTGGAGAGTTTACTTGATCGTAAGCCGAGTCAGCTATCCGGAGGTCAGCAGCAAAGAGTCGCCATCGCCAGAGCTATTGCCAAGGAACCTAAGATACTGCTTATGGATGAACCTCTCTCCAATCTGGATGCCAAACTTAGGGTTTCCACCAGAGAGGAGATCCGGCATATCCAGAGAGCGACAGGCATCACGACTATCTACGTGACCCACGATCAGGAAGAAGCGATGAGCATCTCCGATGAAGTGGCGATCATGCGGGATGGTCGTTTATTGCAAAACGGGCCTCCTCAGGATGTCTATGAAAATCCTCTGAATCTCTTTGTGGCAACTTTTATTGGCTCCCCAACCATGAATGTGCTTCCCGGCAGAGTCGCAGGCGGCAGAGTTCTGTATGGCACTTATTCGTTGGGAGAAACCAGGGTAGCCGATTGCAATATAATGTTGGGAGTTCGTCCGGAAGCAGTCACTCCCCTAAGGGACTCATCAACGCAGGATGGGGTGCCCGCGATCATTAACCAGGTGGAGTTGCTTGGTCGGGAGATACTTTATCACTTACTCCTGGATAATAAGACAGTAGTAAAGATGATTACCAGTGCAACGGAACGCCTGGATACCAAGTCTCCTCTGCGAGTGGGATTTACCCCTGGCAGGCGTTATATTTTCGCGACGGATGGTGACCAGACGCTTCTCGAGAGGTACTGATGATGGTGCAAAAGTACCCATTCTTAAAAGCTGTTTGGTATATTCTGCCGGCTTTAATCATCATGACTGTCTTCACATACTATCCCCTGGCGGATGCAGTGGTGCAAAGCTTCAATCGTAATCCTCATCCTTCGAACTATGAGTTCTCAACCAAGACTTATGAATGGCTTTTCAAGGATAAGAACTTCCATACGGCCTTTCGCAACACCCTTTTATATACTGCAGTGGTTACACCAGGTTCGCTGGTGATC
>WRDA01000079.1 GCA_009783675.1 Symbiobacteriaceae bacterium
CGGGGACTTGCAACTGTCCCTTTCGCATCAGAGCGACGACACCATCATGAAGATGGAGGAAGATCGCGCCAGGATCTACCGGGACGGGGCCAAACTGGACATGACAAATATCGGCCAGCCTGTACCTCAGGTCTGGCGTGTGACGAATAACACCAGGCGTAGACATAACACTTATAACTTCACCATCTTCGATGGCGCGGGAGAGATCATTCGAAACATCGGGCGTTATCCTCTGGAGGTACGCTATATTAAGGCCTCCAGGGCGATTCTCCTGCTGCTGGACCCCCTGCGCCTGCAGAACCTGATCGCTAACGGGGGAATCTGGCCCGAGGATGCCAAAAATTCTCATACGGCACAAATCGATGATGTATATCGGGACACGCGTAATGCCGGCGCCATCGTTACGGCTATAGCCGATGCTATCTGCGTCGCCAGAGGGATGCGTAAAACCAGGCTGGACATCCCTACGGCAGTGGTGATTACCAAGTTCGATCTTTTGGATCATCGCCTGCCTGCTGGTTCTCTGGTAACTTCCTATGGCAGCAACTTTCGTGATGGTCGGGTGGATCTTCAGGCCTGCAGCCAAATGGATCGCGAGATCGTCGCCTGGCTCACGGCAGAACGAGAGACAGCTTTTTTAGAAGCGGTCAGGAGCAGCTTCTCCAACTTTACCTTTTTCGGCGTCTCTAACTTCGGTAAACCTCCTCCCGACGAATACAGCGCTCCGGCGGGAATCACCCCTCGTCGCGTCCTGGATCCCATGCTGTGGCTCTTCCACAAGCTCGGCTTCATCGATGGGGGTAGGTGAGCGATGTACTATCAGGCTATCTATACCCATTGCCCCCGAGGTCTCGATCTCCTGCGCAAGGGTCAGCCCATCACCGGCACCGGCTTTAAGGTCTACTCCTGCTCGGCGGCTGTTTACAACGATAATCTGGTGGATCTGCCACTCTTTAACGAGAGCCTTGCCCTAAAACAGCCCTACAGTGATGCTCAGGTCAACCCTCGCCTGCCGGAGCTGATGGATGAAGTTTACTCCCTGCAGGTACCCGATAACGGTGCTCCTTTCATGATCTGCTTTTATCCCTTCCCTCTGGATAAAGGTCGTTCGGGGACCTTCGTCAGCCAGGCTCTGGTCGGAGAGTTCAATGATTTCTATCCTTTCCAGACCTTCGGCGATCAGGAAGTCTGGGAGGTGACCAGTCGGAGTGCTGCCTTCTTCTCCGAAAATCAACCTCAGGGTGATGCGGGTAAAGAGATAACGGCTTTAGTGGGACGCATTGGGTTTGCTCAGCTGGCGGCGTTTATCGCCGATGGCAGGCAAAAAGCACTCCGCGACGCAGTCTCCTTCATCATCGAGCAGTATGAAGAAGAGCCGGAAAAACGGCGATATCTGGTAGTCCAAGGTGAGTCCTCCCGGGAGATCGAGCTCTGGATCGCGGCTATCGAGGCGGCTTTTTCGCCGCGCATGGCAGCCGGGATTCCTTTTGCTACCCGTCTGGACCGCTTCAGTGAGAAAAACGCTTACTTCGTCAACGCAGGTAACTTTGCCTATCAGGCACAGGCCATGCGCAACAACCCCAATTATAAGCAGAGGCTTCGCGCCATGCTGGTCGGAGTGGATGACCGGGATCCTGGCAACTCTTCACAGGTGAAACCCGGAGACCCCCGCTATGTCGTCCTCTCTTCGGCTGCCAAAGCCCTGCTGCGCGAAGATGCACCGGCCCCGGGAGCGTTCTCCCCTGACCCAGCTTATCTGGAATCAATCACCCGCTTCGATGCTCATCACAGACTCTATGTCCAGGGCTTTTTGCAACTCTTCAGGGAGTGCCGGCAACCCAGGCAAGCTTCGCTTCGCTACCAACTCTATGCCAGTTTACGGCAACCAGCTGCTCTGCCACCTGCAGACCTGGTCAGGGTACTGGATGAGCTCGGGGCACAGATAGAGGATAGTATCCGGCATCCTCAGCAGTTGGCTTTCCTCGCCGAGTTGGCGGAGCGACTACTGAACGAGCTGCCAGGTATCATGCTCAGCAGCTTCCCTGCCGCACTCTCGGTCTGCAGATGGCTGATCTCAGGACCGGGTCTCAGTGACCCTCTGCTGCAGGAGCGCTTAGCGCTCAGCCTGGAGGGGTTTCTGGCCTCGCGAGTTTATGGATCGTCCAACGAGGCCCAGGCTCTGGAGACCAGGGAACTCTGGCGTCTGATTACAACAAAACCTGCTCTGGCAGTAAGAATCGCCAAAGCCATCTGCGAACCTCAAATTATCCGGGCTCGCATGGGAGGGATAAACTCCAGTTCTCCTGAGGCGATCGTCAGCATCATGAGTACCTTTCTCTCCTGTGCCGAGATGGCGGGGCGTAAGAATGACGACCTGACCAAGGGTTTCGTCCTGCATTGCCTTGGCCTTTGCCATAGATACAGGCGAGAGTCCACTGCCAGCGAGATCGCCGGAGTGGTCTACAGCTACTTCAGTGATGCCAGAGGTTTCTTTTTAGAAAAAGCCAGACAGCTCAGGACTGGTAGTGCCAGTGCGGCGCCAAATCCCGCCCTGGCAGAGTTTATTGTCCGTATCATCTCTGCCGGAGAGGCTCGCCATGAGCGAGGAACCTTTACCCTCCTGGAGGAACTGACTAAAGCGAATTACGACGATCCCGGCCTCCTGGCTCAGGTTTTAGTGGATGGCACAGAGAAGATCAGCACTCCCCAGGAGCTCAGAGCTTATCTGGAAAGCATACCCTCTGCTCTGGTTCGTAATAACCGCGCTGTAAACGAGCTCGTTCCTCTCTGGGAAACTCTGGACGGCAAGTTGATTATTTCCGGGGAATATGAAGGGGTGGCCGAGATCCTCTTTCGCCTCAAGCCTCCCGGAGCCAACTGTCCTCAGGCTGCCTTCCTCTTCGCCCTGAAGGTTTTCAGGGATGGCCGGATGCATCGGAGTATCGCCGAGATCTGCACCAGCCTGGTCAGGAAAGGTTTCCCCCAGCCGACGAACACCGCACTTAACCTGGGCTTCAGCAGCAACCTTTACCGGGGAGATCTGAAGCCCGAGGATCTCTTTACGGTCTACGAAGCCTTCTGTGATGCGCCTCAGCCGGCCATGGCCAAACCCTATCTGCAGCAATATTTGGCTCTGCTCCTGACCGATAATCAAAAAGGCAAAGGAGCAGCGCAGTTAAATGCGTTGTTTACCTTTGCCGCTGGAGCAGGCCCTCTGCAGGCTGCCAGAATATATGAGGGATGCCTGTCGGTAATCGATAGTTGGCAGCAGTCCCCACTGAACCTTATCGGCTCTCTGGGTGGGATCGCCAACCTGTTGGAGGGCGGGAAGGAGCGCCGGAGCTTCTATCCTGTCTTCGGCGAAGCCATGCATCACGCTTTTCTGGCACAGCGTAGCCGAATGCGCTAAAAAACCTTAAGGAGTTGAGGTCGCTGAAAGGTTCCCTGGTTAAATACCTGCTGATCGCCGCCATCCTTGCTGGCCTCGCCTGTATGGGAGGCCTGGTCTGGTATTTCACCTACTATCTGCCTCAGCCGATTCCCCGGGGAGAAGCCATACTGAAAGTGGCTAAGTTTCACGGGCAGTATGAAGGCAATAAGGACAGTCAGTTCGAAGATGCCATCCCCAGCGGATATGTGGAGGCTATCGAATGGGCGCGCCGGCGTTCGATTATCGCCGGCTTCGACGATGGCAAGGTGGAAGCTGAGAGACCTTTTTCCCGCCAGGATTATTTCTGCATGATCTTCAACTATGTCGACGCCTTCGAAGTCTTCTTACCAACCCTGCGTAAATTTGAGCATCCTTTCAAAGACGAAGGGGAGATCGGTGATTGGGCTTATCAGTCCGTGGTACGCGCCTATGAAGCGGACATCCTAAGCAGCAAAACCGGGACCATGCTGGATCCCCGTGGCTACATGACCAGAGCCGAAGCCGGCGAGATCTGGAACAACTTTACCGACAGAGCTGGCATCAGCCTGTGGAGTCGGATGCGGGGTTTAGTTCGCTTCTGGTTGGACGATTACCGCCTGGAAGTGATTCTCCTGGCTGTTCTCGAACTGGCCATGATCCTCATCTTCATTTACAGCAATATTGCCCGCAAGATAGGGCTCTATGCCTGGCCTCTCTACACCCTGGCCCTGCTCTCGCTCTGCAGCATCGCCGGGGCGGTCGTCGGTTCGCTGCAGGGGATGCCTTTCAACCGCGCTTGTATGCTCTATGCCCACTGGGGATTGCTGGCAGCCGCTGTGATGTGGTTATTGTATCTGGCCAAGAGTTTCAGGGGATTTGTCGATGGTATTCCTTCGGATCTCCTCAACACGCCCAGAGGGATGACCAATTTATGTTATCTGGTGATGGGTCTCGGACTGGTGGAGATCATCTTGACAAGCGTATCGGCACTGGCTATACTGCGATTGCCTTTCAAATGACCGCTCAGCTTATTTCATAGTGATAGACCCTAAAGCGGCTCTTCTCGCGAAAACCGTATTTCTGATAGAGATGCACTGCGGCACGGTTCTCCTCGCTGACCGCCAGTTCGACGGCTCGTGGTGGGAAGGTGCTCTCTCCGTAGCGTTTCAGCAGATGGGCCATCATCAAGTTGCCAAGACCCTGTCCGGTGAATTGGGGCAACAGCCCGAAGGCGGGGATGAATCCCTCTCCTTCTTTGCTCCAGGCGGCCATGCTCATGCCGATGAGGAGATTATCCTGCTGTAAGGCAAAGGAGACGCGGGCATCGAAGGTTCCGAAGCGTCCCGAGTAGCAGTCGGAGATAAACTGCTTGCAACCACTTTGCTCCTGCAGGCTGCGGTCCCAGGACCCCTCAAAGCCGCCGCCGAAGGCGATTAGTAGAATCTGCGCCGCCGGAGTGGTCAGCCAGGTGTCCCAGGGAATCAGGCGAATGCCATCAGGAAAAGGTGGGACAGTCGAGGGGCAGGGTTCCTCCCTGCGCAGCAACATGCGTTCGACGCAGGTGAATTCCAAAGCCTGCAAAGCCAGTTCCACGCTTAGGGGAAACCAGGGCACCAGATCGAAGCGCAGGGAATCGATGTTGGGATCCTCCTGAGCCAGGTTCAACAGGCCCTGAAAGAGATACTGCAGCATTAGCTGGGGTTGGGCATCTCTGAGAGCATAAGCGAAGCTCAGACGGCAGCAATTACCCCTGATCAGATAGATCAGCAGCGCCAGAATCCGTTCGCCCTGCTTCAGAACCAAGCCCTGACTGCGTCGCATGAGCTCTTCAAGTTGTTGCAAGCCACTCTGTCGCTCGAAGGCATTCCCTGGCAGCAGGTCGCTTATTTCGGCCAGGAGAGGTTCCAAACCATAGCGGTCGACACGCAGCTCCTGAATACGATAGGAAGAAAAATCCAAGGGCACGGAGCACCTCCGTATAAGTGGAGAGTGGTGAGTGGAGAGTTGAAGGACGAAGGGTGACGTTTCCTGGTATATTCATTGATCAGTTATGAAAATCCTTTATGACAAGATTCCCTTAACCCACTGGAAAGCAGGTGGTCCTATTCCTGATGATGCCGGGTACTCCATCGCTGAGCGCATTGCTTTCAGGCGAGCCGCAGAGACTTCCATGGCTGCTCTGGGCATACCTATTGGGCAGGTAACCCGCATGGAGGCGCAGTCATCTCTGGAGCTCCTCTCCCTCTTTCACGACATCAGCATACCCTTAAGTGCGGAGTGCTATGACCTCTCTTCCTTCGTCATATCCGATCTTAAACATACCAAACCTAACTTGCTGCGCCTGGTGGATCCCGAGGGTGATCAGCGGGTTCTGGAGATTGCAGCTGGACTGGTTCTCTTCTTCCCTGAAACGGTGGGTCAGGCGCCGGTAATCTACCTGCAGAGCAACGAGCGTCCCCCAGTCGCAAACCTCTACCAGGTGGAACATAGTCTGGAGGAATGGAGCAGGCCTGTCTGCTGCTATCAGGCACTGCTGGGTAAGGAAAAGCTGATCTTCGAATCCGCAGAGGTAATCGCCCATAAACTGGCGGAGATGGAGGGTGAGGTTGAACCATTGCCCGAACTCCTGACCTTCACCACGGCGGGGATCGCCCTTGGTATCCATGTGGCTCCAAGGCAGTTTAACTATCGCTTCCCCGAGTTTGCTCTGACCAGAATAGCGCACTGGAGCCTGGACGAACTCCAGGAGATCCTGCAAGAGACCATGAACATGATGATCGAGGCTAAGCAACAGCAGGAAAGGTAAAGACTGGTCGTACATACCCAAGGATTATCCCAAGGCCTCTGGAAATTGTCAAACATAAAACCCCTCACTCCATCTGGAGCGGGGGGTTAAGCAAATAATCATCAACTGCAGCGGCGGCACCTTGCCGTCAAATCTACCGTAGCGGCGACATCCTGTCGCCAAGTCCTCTTCCTACCGTCGTCTACTTAAAATACCTGGCCAGCAACCCGGCGAAGGTCTGGCCATGCCGCGCCTCGTCCTTGCACATTTCATGGACTGTGTCGTGGATGGCATCCAGGTTAAGCTGCTTGGCTTTGGTCGCCAGATCCTTCTTGCCCTGGCAGGCGCCATGTTCAGCTTCGACGCGCACTTTCAGGTTGGTAGCC
>WRDA01000080.1 GCA_009783675.1 Symbiobacteriaceae bacterium
AGTGTCCTCGGCAGTGAAGAAGAGATTAAAAACACCTGGGCCGGGTTGCAAAGCAGCAAAGGCATGATCCGTTCATGGCTGGCCCAGAGCATGAAGCTGCGCACTACCCCGGAGATAGAGCTGGCCCTGGATGACTCCATCGCCAGGGGTAGCAGGATTCTGGAACTTATGAAGGACTTTGAATCTGAGACGATCCCGGAAGATGACCCGGAGTATGGCTCTCTGGGAACCGATGGCGACTGCTGAGTCGAGGAGACCCACCATGTGGCACGGAGTCATCGTCCTGGATAAACCTCGCGGTCGGAGTTCACATGACATGGTGGCTTTTTGTCGTCGTGTTTTGGGCCAAAAACGCATCGGCCATACCGGAACTCTGGATCCTCTAGCTACCGGCGTCTTACCTCTGTGCCTGGGAGAGGCGACACGTCTGGCGGAGTATCTTAGTGGTCAGGATAAAGTTTACGAAGCAGAGATTCTTCCAGGCTACCAGTCGAAAACTTACGATAGCGAAGGCGAACTGCAGCAGGTGACGCCTTCGTTTTCCTGTTCTGAAGCCGAATTGCGCAAGGTCCTTCAACAGTTTTGCGGAGAGATTTCTCAGAAACCTCCTCCTTACTCCGCAATCTCTGTGGATGGCAGGCGTCTTTATCAGTATGCCCGCAGCGGAGAGCAGGTGATCGTTCCGGAACGTAAGGTGACCATATACTCTCTTCATTTATCTGAGGAAATCACTTCAGTACAGGCAGGCGAACCCTTTACTCTACAGGTGTGTTGCAGCAAGGGAACTTATATACGTTCTCTGGCACACGATCTGGGTCAGGTTCTGGGTTGCGGGGCGGTACTCAGTGGTTTAAGGCGGTTAAGGAGTGGCAACATCTCCATCGAAAATGCCTGTACTCGCGAAGAGATCATCGCCTGCCAGGAGGGTAACTGTATCGAAACCCTTCTCTGGCCTTTACGCCCTGATGACCTTGGACTGCCCTGGGTCAGATTGAGTGAGGTTCAGCAGGAGGAAATGCGTTTTGGGCGTTCTTTCGCCTGGGAGCAACCTGTTATTTCAGCGAAATCGGATATGCCGACGAAGATCCTGCTCTGCACTTCAGCGGAGTTGCTCGCTATCGGAGATTACCAGCCGGATAAGGGTATTATCCATCCCAGAAAAGTATTTAACTCCCCTGTTCCCCTGGATCTGAGTTAGGAGGCAGTAAAACTCATGATCATCACCCGAGGTTTGGATAAGATTCAAGCGAAGCCTCGCCTTCTGGCTCTGGGTAACTTCGATGGAGTTCATCGAGGTCACAGTGCATTGCTTGGCAGGATGGCACAGGATGCCAGGGAGATGCAGCTGCCCTGCGCAGCGCTGACCTTCGAGCCACATCCTCAGGCGCTGCTTAACCCTTCCTCTGCTCCAAGGCTCCTGAGCTCTGCTGAAGAGAAGTCTGCCCTGCTGGCGGCGCTTGGCCTGACTGAGCTGATCGTAATCGATTTCGATGAATCCTTTAGACATCTCAGTGCCAGAGAGTTTGTGCGGGAGATCCTGATGCAAAGATGTAATGCCAGACGCATCTATGTTGGCGCTGGTTATCGCTTCGGCTATCGCGGTGAAGGCAATGTCGCAGTCTTACGAGAGGTCCTGGGAGCCGCAGGAGCGACTGTGGTAGAGCTGGAGCTGTTAAATGATCCGGCAACCCCGACCGCTATCACCAGCAGTGGGATCCGTGCAGCCCTGCAGGCGGGAAATCTGGAAACTGCCCTGCAAATGCTTGGCCATCCCTATCGTCTGTGGGGAGCCATCGTCAGCGACGATTACCTGCCGGCGATCCCTGCTGAGCCCTATGGCAAAATCCGCTTTCGAAAGCATATTCTGCTGCCTTCTGCTGGTATCTATGAGGGCGAAGGATTGCTCCCGGAGGAGTCCGGGCAGGAGGCGAGGAGATACCGGATCCTGCTGCGGATTAAGGCGGCAGAGGAGGATCCTGACAATGGGACCATGGTGGAAGCACGATTTATTGGTTCTGAAGTTCCTGTCTCTGGCAAGCAGATGATCGTCTCTTTTAAGAGTCGCCTGGGATCTCAGGAAACCTGGGATTCTCTGGTCGATCAGAAGATTGGGGAGTTATGAAAGTGAGCTGAGGGTTTTGACAGACTGTGAGCGTCTGGGAGTATTCGGAGGTTCTTTCAACCCCCCCACACAAGCTCATCTGATGTTGGCCAATCATCTGCTTGGTCATTATGTGGACAGAGTCATTTTCCTTCCGGTGGGAGATGCCTATACGAAAGAGGATCTTATCCCTGCAAGCGACAGACTGGCTATGCTGCGTCTGGTGGTCAGGGATAATCCCGGGTTCATTCTCTCCGAGTTGGAGACCGGATTGGCTTCTCCCAGCAAGACCTACGATTCCCTGGTCCACCTGGAGGAAGCTTTCCCCACGGCCAGACTGTTCTTCATCATGGGCAGTGATCAACTGGAGGGCCTGCAGCGCTGGCATCGAATCGATGATCTGCTGCGGAAGTTCACTCTGCTTTTGCTCCAACGTGCCGAAGACGATGTGGAGATTCGTTTTCAACAAGACCCCTGGCTGAGCCAGCGATGCAGCAGTTTCATTCTCTGCGACAATCATCCCCGCAGTAATCTGAGTTCGACGATGATTCGTCAACGGGTAGCTGCAGGAGAGAGCATACGCTATCTTACTGATCCAGCCATCATAGCCTATATTCAGGGTCAGAGCCTATATAAAAGTGGTTGAGAAGCGAGATTCCATTTGACAACACCTAATGCTTTCGACTATAATCCTGATAGTCGCATGTATCACTTACCCGAAGCTGGGTTCAGCGGAGCCTCCCTTCGCCTACCCGGGTCGTGGTGGACAAGTTTCCTCTACTTGCCTTTAGTATGGGCTAAGTCAGAATGGAAACTACTATTTACATTGAGGAGGATTTATTATGATCTCTAAAGAGAAGAAGACGGCGATTATTAAGCAATATCAAAAGCATGAAGGGGATACCGGATCTCCGGAAGTGCAGATCGCCATCCTCTCGGAACGCATCCTGGAACTTACCGAACATCTCAAGATTCATCGTAAAGATCATCACTCACGCCGCGGTATGTTTCTGATGATCGGTCAAAGGCGCAGACTCTTAAACTATCTGCGCAAGGTGGAGATAGAGCGCTACCGGGACATCATTGGCAAGCTGGGTATTCGTCGCTAGTAAACTGGTTTATGGATCGGAGCTGTCGCCACGGCAGCTCCTTTCTCTTTGTTATTCCCGCCAGCAATGGTCGCAGTAGTTTTTAAGCTACCTTAAAACTCTCCCTGGTCATAAAGCAGGTAAATCGCAGAGCCAGGGGGAAATAAGAATAGATATAGAAAAGCAGGAGGCACGAAGAATGCACCGTGTAGAAATGGATTTAGCAGGCCGCAAGTTAGTCCTGGAGACAGGGCGTCTGGCTAAACAAGCTGGAGGAGCGGTTCTAGTCAGCTATGGTGACAGCAGAGTATTAGCAACAGCAACTGCGTCAGCGAACCCCAGGGAAGGTATCGACTTTTTCCCGCTGACCGTAGACTACGAGGAGAGACACTATGCCGTTGGCAAGATCCCTGGTTCCTGGGCTCGCAGAGAAGGCCGCGCCAGTGAAAAGGCTATCCTTTCCGGACGCATAGCTGACCGGGCTATCCGCCCTCTCTTCCCCGATGGTTTTCGCAACGATGTTCAGGTGATTATTACCGTGCTCTGTGTCGAACAGGGTAATGCACCGGATATCCTTGGTCTTATCGCAGCTTCGGCAGCACTGAGCGTCTCGGACATCCCTTTCGGAGGACCCGTCGGCGCAGCTCTTATTGGCTATGAGAATGGTCAGTATCAACTGAACCCTTTGCCAGCGGAACTGGAGAAGACCTCTCTGAACCTGGTGGTAGCCGGAACGGCTAAGGCGATCAACATGGTAGAAGCTCAGGCGGATGAACTCAGTGAGGAGATCGTCCTGGGAGCCCTGGAGTTTGGCCATGATGAAATTCGCAAGATCGTCGCCCTGCAGGAAGAGTTAGCTCGCCTGGCAGGTAAACCCAAGCGTGAGGTTGTGCTGGATCTGCCTTCTGCAGAACTGCAGGCAGCAGTCAGTGCCGCCGCCTCAGAGCGTCTGAAGGCTGCAGTCAATAATCCCGATAAACTGGCTCGTGAGGCTTCTGTAGCAGCGGTCCGCAGCGAAGTCAGCGCCGAGATGCTCCAGAATTGGCCCGATCAGGAACGATATATCCACAAGGTCCTGGATAGCATCTTTACCGACCTGGTACGCGCACAGATCATGGACGGTATACGCCCCGACGGCAGATCCCCAGCGGAAATACGTCCGATCAGCGTGGAAGTCGGAGTTCTGCCTCGTACCCATGGCACGGGTCTCTTTACCCGCGGCCAGACTCAGGTGCTGACTATCGCAACCCTGGGAACCATGGGGGATATGCAACAGTTGGATGGCCTCTCCGAGGAAGAAAGCAAACGCTACATGCATCACTACAATTTTCCGCCTTTTTCAGTGGGAGAGACGCGTCCGGTCAGGGGCCCCAGCCGACGGGATATTGGTCATGGCGCTCTGGCAGAGAAGGCTTTGGAACTGATGATCCCTGCAGAAGAGGAGTTCCCTTACACCGTTCGCCTCGTCTCTGAGGTTTTAGAATCCAACGGATCAAGTTCAATGGCTTCGGTTTGTGGCAGCACCCTGGCCCTACTCGATGCTGGAGTACCCATTAAGGCGCCGGTAGCCGGCGTTGCTATGGGTCTGATCACCTCCGGGGATCGGGTTCAGATTCTCACCGATATCCAGGGCATCGAAGATCACGAAGGGGATATGGATTTCAAGGTTGCCGGTACTCGCAAGGGGATCAATGCTATCCAGATGGATATCAAGGTTACCGGCCTCGGCCTGGATATACTCAAATTGGCTCTGGCGCAAGCCAGAGAAGGTCGCCTGTTCATTCTGGATAAGATGGAAGAAGTCATCAGTGCTCCCCGTCCAGATCTTTCACCTTACGCTCCACGCATCTATTCCTTACAGATCGATGTAGAGAAGATCAGGGATGTCATCGGACCTGGTGGGAAAGTTATTCAGAAGATTCAAGCAGAGACCGGGACCAAGGTGGACATCGAACAGGATGGTCGTGTCTTCATTGCTGCCGTTGATGCCCAGCTTGGCGAACGTGCTCTGAAAATGATCGAAGCCATCGTCAGGGAAGTGGAAGTCGGGGTAGTTTATATGGGTCGTATCACCAGAGTGGAGAAATATGGCGCCTTCGTGGAGATACTCCCAGGCAAGGAAGGGTTGGTCCATATCTCCCAACTGGATATCGCCAGGGTAAACAACACCGAGGATATAGTCTCCGTAGGTGACGAGATTCTGGTTAAGGTAACGGAGATCGATCGCATGGGTCGCATCAATCTTTCGCGCCGGGAAGTCCTTTTAAACGAGCAACGCTAAGGGAACCCCCAACATGAAAATATGTGCATCTGTCACCGCGCTTTCGCGCGATGCGGGAGCACAAGTTCCCATCGGGGGGCATTTGAGAAGGGAAGGAGGGCATCGAACTGGCAACACGACATCGTAAGCCTCCCGCCAAGGCTCAGAATCAGGACGTGCGTCTGGTTGCCTTGGGGGGATGTGAGGAGCTTGGCCGCAGTATGTGGCTTCTCTGCCTGGGGGATGACTGGCTCATCGTCGACGCTGGTTCAGCCTTCCCGGAGAACGAGCTGCTTGGCATAGATATGGTTATTCCCGACATCAGCTATTTGGTTGAGCATAAGGAGAAACTCAGGGGAATCGTCCTGACTCACGCTCATTATGACCATATTGGCGCTTTGCCCTTTGTCCTGCCGCAATTGCCTCTTCCAGTCTATGGTTCTCCCCTGACCCTGGAGATGACTAAACTCTACTTGCGAGATTATCCACAGGTAGGGAAGGTTCGCTGGGTGACTATCGAACCTGGGCAGAGTTTCCAGGTGGGATCGATTCACTGCGATCTCCTGAGAATGAGCCATGACCTGCCGGATTCCTGCGGACTTGCAGTGCGTTCGCCTCAGGGCTGGATCATCTTCAGCGGGGACTTTAAGGTCGACTACACTCCTCCCGATGGTCGTATGATCGACCTTGCTCATCTGGGGCAGCTCGGGCATGAGGGAGTGCTTTGTCTCCTCAGTGATTCCGGTAATGCCGAGATGCCTGGCAGTACTCTTTCAGAGAAGGAGATGGGTAAACGCCTGTCTCAGGTGCTTCTCGAGAGCACAGATCGCCTGGTGGTTCATCTGGGAGTCAACGATCTGCTACGCTTACACCAGCTCCTCTGGATCGCCGTGGAGCAGGATCTGCAGGTGCAGATTCAAACACCTGCCCTGCGAGAGATGATTCAAGCAGCAGAGCGTGCAAAGGCGCTGAGTTTCCCCCCTGCCCTTAAGTCATCAGGTCGCAGAGGTAGGGCCAAGTCAAGTGGTCAGCCTGCTAAACGACAAATGATCTTGGTTTCATCCCTCCCCAGC
>WRDA01000081.1 GCA_009783675.1 Symbiobacteriaceae bacterium
ATGAGATGAAAATCGTCCAGCACCAGAAATGTCTTCATGGAGCTGTGCTCGTAACTGCGTATAATCTGAGCGAACTGTCTGAAGCGAGCTTGAGTCTCGGGAAAGCCGAAATCCCTTAGCTTTTCAGCCATGTCAGGATTGTCCATAGCAATACAGTTCGCCAGAGTCTCCCAGAAGAAGGAGCCAATATTATCGACTTCGGTCAGATGCAGCCAGCGGACGATAGACTGGGGCTGTTGCTGGACGTAGTACTGTACAGCCTGAGTCTTGCCATAACCGGTGCCGGCGATGACATAGACCAACTTACGCCTGGTTACCTGGTCGAGCAAACGCTGGATGCGAGCTCTTGGCTTGTGCATGTCATAGAACAGAGAATAGCTGTTGCTCTCCTCCTCTGAAAGAGGAAACACACGCATCATCTCCTTAACCTGCTTTGGGGATAACAAGTGATCCGCTCGCATGTTACGGCGTGCGGGATCTAAGTTGGGGACTCCAAGTCCCCAAACCCCTGATGTATTACGTCTGCGATAGATTAACCCGAATTTTCTTCAACTTAGCGAAGCGAGGCAGCCCATCCTGCACTGGACGAGGATTCTCTCCCTGGATGAGGGGCAATACATAGTCGTAAAACTCAGGAGTAACGAAGTTGCCTTCCTGGCAGATCCACTCCGGAGGTACCTTCTTCACCAGATTAGCCGCCAGAGCCAGATCCTCCAGGACCATTCGGCAGCGATAGCTTTCGGTATTCTCGTCGCGTTGCAAAGAAACCATCTTGCCGGTAGCGCCAGCCAGAGCCTGCTGGACAGCGAAAACTCCAGCCGAAAAAGCCTCGTCCACATCTGTCTTAGCAGCCAGATGAGCACTGCATCGTTGCAAGAGGCTGAGTTCGATGCCGCGTACCTTCGCTCCGCAAGCCTCCCTCACTTCCTCGGCCAGGTTGTAGGCCAGTCCGCCTAACATGGCGTGACCGAAGCCATCCGAAGCGGATGCCTTGCCCTCAGAGACATATTGGCCATCCGCATACTTAATACCTTCGGAAACAGCGACCAGGCACTTACCCTTTTGCTGGTAGATAGCCGTAACCTCGGCCAGGAAGCGTTCCATCTCGAAGGGAACCTCGGGAAGATAGATCAGATCGGGAGGCGCTCCGCTAAGGGACGCCAGAGCAGCGGCACCGGTAAGCCAGCCGGCATCTCGCCCCATTATCTCCAGGATCACGACGGTGCCCACATCATATACATAGGCGTCTTTCTGGACCTCCGCTGTGGTCGTGGCGATATATTTAGCTGCACTGCCATAGCCAGGAGCATGGTCTGTCCCGCAGAGATCGTTATCGATAGTCTTGGGAATACCGATCACACGGCATTCATAACCGGCTTCATCCAGGAAATTGCTGACTTTATGGCAGGTATCCATGGAATCGTTGCCGCCGTTGAGGAAAAAGTAGCGGATATTATACTTTTGCAGCACTTCAAGTATGCGATGATAGTCCTTCTGATCCCGGGCAGGATCCGCTAGTTTATAACGGCATGAGCCCAGTTCGGACGAGGGTGTATAGAGCAGCATTTCCAACTCGGCTGCATCTTCCTGGCTCAGGTCGAAAAGCGCCTCGTTGAGAACGCCGAGGATGCCATATTCCGCTCCGTAGACTGCGGTGATTTGCGGTGAGTCCAGAGCTGTGCGGATGACCCCATAAGCGCTGGCATTGATTACCGCCGTGGGTCCCCCGGATTGGGCGATCACACAGGCGCCAGAAAGTTGTTGCGTCACAGGGATAGCCTCCTCGCCTTCCTTCTGTAGATTCTAGATAATCCAGGCTAGAGTGCGCAGGACTTCGTAGTAATCGTTGCGTGTAAAGGCGATGACATTACCGCTGACTTTATGGACATCGGGGAAGTGAGAGACTCTCTCGGCATAGGAGTGTTCCTTATAGGTAATCTCCACCTCGAACTGCGGGGGCAGGATGATCTTTGCCGAAGCCAGATCCTGACGCAACGCTTTCTCACCCACAGCAGCGATTTCGGGAATGGTCACCTCGGTGGAACGGCAGAAGGTAGCTCCACCCCGGCCATCCTTGACCGCAACCGTTAACAGCTTGGGATGCAAATCGGCATAATCCTCACAGAGCAGTTTATCTCCAGCCAAAAAGACTGTAGGCACACCATAGCGAGCAGCAGCCCAGCTGTAGAGCATGAACTCACTGGCTGCCCTGCCGTTGATGGTGATGCCGATATGCCTGCCGGAGATGGTGTGCGCCAATGGGTTGCCATTGCGACCAGCTGCCGAATGATAACCGACGAACATCGCCGCGTCGAAAGAAGCGTCGACTCCCTGGACCATCAGATCGGGGTCTCCCCAGGTGCCACGAATGAGGGTAACTTCTTTAGGCATACGCGTGGGGTCGATGTTGTAGCCGGGTCCATGAGCATCCTTGATGACGATCTCCGTGGCACCGGCAGCGAGAGCACCCTGACAGAGAGCCAGGACTTCTTTGGTCATCTGCTCGGCGTGACGGGAGTATGATGCGTGGTTGGGGTCGGTCTCTTCCCAGCGAGTCGTAGTGGTTACTCCTTCGATGTCTGCACTGATGAATACCTTCATGATTTCACTCCTCCAATATATATCCTTTTCACGCGTTGGGCGACATTCGCCAGCACCGCGAGATAGGTCTGACCCATAAGACGCTGCCATTCGAAAACGGAGATGAACTCGTCTCCATCACGACCCAGCAGGGTAACCTGATCGTTCATTTTAACCTCGATATCGGTGACATCCAGAAAAGTCTGGTCCATACAGGTACCGATGACCTTGGCACGACGCCCGTTAACCAGCATCTCCGCTCCACAGAAGGCAGCCAGATGCCTGGCATAACCATCGCCGTAACCGGCACTGATGGTCGCCACCTTTGTCGGACGCTGAGCTCTGAAGGCACGGCTATAGCCCACAGCCTCCCCGGCAGCCACCATCTTCACGTTAGTGACGAAGGCCCGCCAAGTGGCCGCTTCTTCAAGTCCCAGAGCATTTAAAGGCTCCTGATTGGAATCGTAGCCATAAATAAGACCACCGGCGCGGATATGGGTCATGCCCTCGTCTCTGAGCCAGACCACAGCCGCGGTGTTGTAGGCATGGACAAAGGGCAGTTCATAGCCACGAGCCTTGATCTGCTGCACACCTTCCCTGAAGACCGCTAACTGCTCCCTGGTGAAGCTCTTGTCCACGGCATCAGCTTCGGCGAAATGGGTGAAGGCGCCGATGACCTGAAGATGTTCCAGAGTGGCCAGTAGGTCCAGAAGGTGATCCATAGACTCACCAGGCCAGACACCGATACGGTTGAGACCGGTCTCCACTTTGATCTCTACCCTGGCTTTCTTCCCACACCTGGCTGCTTCTGCATCCAGGAGGCGCAGATACTCTTCCTCGTAGGCAGGGGTGATCAGGTCATGGTTGACCACCGCCGGGATGTTGTTGAAAGGCACCCCTCCGATGACCATCAGATCGCATTCGATGCCAGCTTCCCTAATGCTTAGAGACTCGAAGACCTGGGCGTTGCCGATTTGCGTCACTTCGCAGGAGGAAACCAGAAAACGGGCGATCTCCACCAGACCAAGGCCATAGGCATTGCCCTTAAGCACGGGAATGAGATCCACCCCCGGACCGATATGCCGTCTGGTCTTACGCAGATTCTCGGCGATGGCGTCTAGATTCACCTCCAGATAAGAGTTACAAAAACCGATCTCAGTGTTCATGTGAAAACCTCCTGTAAGTTGAAAGTGGAAAGTGGAATCCTAAATCCTAAATCCTTTTAGCCTCCGTCACTGCGGGTGGCTGCTTCGTGGACTACGCCACTCACACCACACCAAACGCGTTCCAGACTGTCGAGCTCCCTCTCTCTGGCACTGCCAGCGGTCGCCCTCCACTCCTAAATCCTAAATACTAAATCCTATTGCGCCAGAGGCCTGGGGTGAAGAGCAGCAGCATGGGGTAAAACTCCAGCCTGCTGACGAACATACCAAAGGAGAGAGTGATCTTGGCCAGAGGAGAGAAGGCGGCGAAAGTTCCCAGAGGTCCGGCTGAACCGAGGCCAGGGCCGACATTGCTGATGATCGCCAAAGTCGAGGTGACCACCGTCTGCAGGTCGTTGCCCTCTAAGGCCATCACCAGGCAGAAGAAGGCAAAGCAAAGGGCGTAGACACAGAGGAACATCAAGGCTCCGTTCACCGTAGCTTCCGGAACATTCCGGCCCTGGAGGCGCACGGTGCGCACCAGGCGGGGATGGAGCAAACGGTCTATCTCCAGGCGGATGCTCTTGCCGATGATCAGGACCCGGATCAGCTTCAAGCCGCCTCCGGTAGAGCCTGCTGAACTGCCTCCCAGGGTCAGCAGCATCAGGATGGTCTTGCTGAGCACAGGCCATTCGCTATAGTTTGCGGTAGCATAGCCGGCAGTGGAGATGACTCCGGATACCTGAAAGGAAGAAAGGCGCAGCGCCTCGGAGATGCTACCACAAAGAGGATAGATATCTCTGGCAATCAGCACAATAGCTACGCCAGCCAACCCGACGTAGAGGCGTAACTCTTCATCCTGATGGAACTCTTTGAAATTGCGCCTGAGAAGGTAAAAATAGAGGGTAAAGTTGATGCCGAAGAGGAACATGAAGATGCTGACGATTATCTCAGCCACCAGACTGCCATACACACCAATACCCAGGCTGTGAGCCGCAAAGCCTCCGGTTCCTGCCGTACACATAGTCGTGAGAATGGCATCGAAGGGCGCCAATCCGCAGCAAATCAGGAGAAGGAGTAAGACGGCACTGAGGCCAAAGTAGATGATATAGAGTATCCTGGCGGTCTCCCGAATCTTGGGCACCAGTTTGCTTGGTGTGGGACCAGTGCTCTCGGCCTTCAGTAGGTTAACGCTGGAGGCACTGGAAGAGGTCATGGTCATCATAAAGACGAGTATTCCCATGCCGCCGATGAACTGGGTGAGAGCACGCCAAAAGAGGAGGCCCTTAGGCAAAAGCTCTGGAGCTGCCAGAATCGTCGCACCGGTGGTGGTAAAGCCGGAAACCGCTTCGAAGAAACTGTCTGTCAGACTGGTAATATAGCCGCTAAAATAGAAAGGTAGAGCACCAAAGAGCGAAATAGCAATCCAGGTGAGTGCCACGGCGGCGAAACCATCCCTGGTACGCAGGTTTTTATTCTTCACTTCCAGAGAAGATAAAGGAAAGCCGATCACCGCTAAAAAGACCATCGTTATCAGGAAGCTGGAGGCATCTTCACCATAAAAGAGGGACACGGCGATGGGCAGGATCAGGATGAAGAACTCCAGCTGCAGGGCCCGTCCGACGAAAGCGGCTACCAGACGGCGGTTCACTAACGAAACCTCCGGTAATACTCCACCAGGTCCTCTAAATTGCTGTCCTGATCCACCAGAATTTCGTCAAGTTCATTGATCGCTTCATTCTTGATGATAATAATTACCGTGTCACCATCGGCAATGGCGGTGCTGCCGGAAGGAGTGATCACATTGCCACGACGCACTACGCTACCCACCAGGATACCTTCTCTGATTCTGAGCTCCTTTAAGGGAACCCCGATGCAACGGGAACCAGGATGCACCAGGAACTCGAGGGCTTCGGCATAGTCACCATCACCCCGTGCGATCTGATACATGGTGCGGATTGAGCTTCTGGCGGCTGAGTTCTGTAAACCCCGTACATAGCGGATGATCTGGTATGCGGTGATAGTCTGGGGGGCGACGACGCTGGAGAAACCAAGACGGCGAATAAGGCTGCTGTTGATATGGGTGACCTTGATGATAGCCTTCGCCTCTCCGGCAGACTGAGCATAGAGCCCGATGATGACATTCTCCTCGTCGCTGGGTGTCAGGCAGACCACTGCACCCATAGCAGCTATATCCTCGGCATCCAGCAGATCCTCATCGGTGCCGTCACCATGAATGATTGTGCAGTTTGGCAGAGCTTCACTGAGCTCCTCGCAGCGGTCGCGATCGCTGTCGATGATCTTAAACTTGATATGTTCGTGTTGCAACTCCTCGACGAGGTAGCGGGCAATCAAGCTGCCACCGACGACCATCACCGAGGCTACTTTACCGCGTTCCTGACCAAGATAGCTGAAGAAACCGCTGATATCCCGGGGGCTGCCCATGATGCGAATGATATCTCCTGCCTGCAGGACGAAAGATCCCCGGGGGATTATGACTTCGTTAGCGCGTTCGACCACGGCGACTACGACATGAACCTGATCATGGGGAAATGCACGGATCAAACTCTTACCCACCAGGAGAGAGGAGTCCTCCAGCCGGAAGGAGACCATCTCGACACTGCCCCTGACGAAAGTCTCGATATTATCGGCATTGGGGAAGCGCAGCAGGCGAGAGATCTCCAGAGCAGCCTGATGCTCAGGGTTAATGATAAGATCCAGGCCAAGATCATGGCGAAAACGGTTGAGATCGCTGGCATACTCAGGGTCACGAACCCTGCCGATGGCATACTTCAC
>WRDA01000082.1 GCA_009783675.1 Symbiobacteriaceae bacterium
GACGATAGGCGGGGCTCTTAAGTTTCTCGGCGAACTTCGCCTTGCCGCCGCAGATGGCGACATAGTACTTCAGCAAGCCAGCCAGGTCGGGATAGAAGAACCAGGGGATATACTGGGGTACCAAGACATCCCAGCTTACTCTAGCACCTTTGGAGCGGTACTCTGCGATGATCTCCAGGGTCACGCGAGCACTGGCATCCAGCATCCTCTGTTCGAAAGGTTCGACTCTGAAGCCGGTGCCGAGATGGCTGATATGGACGTGCAGGTCATGCTTTAAGCCGATTTCGATCAGTTCTTTTACCCCATCGATGGGATAGTTCTCTTTCTCGCTGAGGAAACGCTTACCCCTGGTACGCACATGCGCAGCCAAGATGCCCTGGTAAGGTTTAAGGCAGGCGGCTAACTGGTCAAGCTCCTCATCGGCGGCATAGGATCCCGGAGCATAGTCCAGACCGAAGCTAAGACCCGTTGCACCGGCTTCCATAGCTTCGACGACGAGTTTTTTCATTTCATCAATTTCATCCTGAGTGGCATGTCGCTTAAAATCGAGACCCATGGCGCTCATCCTGATCTGAGCATGGCCAACTTCCAGATACATATTAGCGCCTATTCCGCTCTTACGCAGGAGGTCGCAGTAATCCCCGAAACTCGTCCAGTCCATCTTCACCCCGAAGCGGTCCTCAAAAGCTGAACGCAGAGAGGCTGTATCCACTGCCGGATAGTTTCCCGGTCCTCTACCGAAGGTCATCAGGGGCATCAAGTCTTCGATGGCCTTGACATCTTCCAACATACCATAGAAGTATTCTCCGGCAGGGGCCATAGTCATGCCACAGTGCCCGGCGAAGACGGTGGTTACTCCCTGTCCAAGCAGGCCTTCCATGTCGGGACATAAAGCAGCGGTGAGATCAGCATGGCTGTGCATATCCCAAAAACCAGGGGTCAGGAGTCTGCCAGTGGCATCGATGACCCTGGATGCCTGCGCCCCAGCCAGATCGCCGATCGCGGCGATTCTGCCGTCCCGGATCGCCAGGTCTGCCTTGTATCTGGCAGCACCCGATCCGTCGATAATCTCGCCGTTGAGAATCAAAAGGTCATGCATCTTCGTTCTTCCCGCCTTTCGTTTGCTATAAGGAAACCAACAACCTCTCCTCATCCCAGACTGCATCCAGATCCAACATACAGGCATGGGCTTTGAGGGCAGCGATTACCGCCCTGAGTATAGCTTTGGTCGGCTTAACCTGGGGTTCCCACCACCATCCGCTGATGCTCAGGAGACCATCTTTCGCTTGTAGCTGGGTGCGTGCGATCAGGCGGTCGCCATATAACACCGGTAAAGTGTAGGAGTCGTAGAGACGCTTTTCCACAGGGGTGTAGATTTCCCAGCCATAATTGAAGTCGAAGAGTTCCCTGATGACGCGCCTGTCCCACATCAGGTTATCCAGAGGTGCTAAGAAGCAGGCCTTTGGCACAGGTGGCCTAACCCCCTTTTCATCCTGCAGCAGAGGCAGATCCTCACTCAGGCAGTAGTAGGGGGTCCGGAGCCCCTCGATTCTAAGCTCCGCAATCTTGCCCTCTCGCAGGAGATCGCTTTGCGTTTTCTTCTTAGCTTCGGGGGTAAGGCCGCGAATCGCGTGGAGCCCTATACTTGAGAGCCCAGCCAAAAGTCCGCTGCTACCTATGCGACGGCAGAACATCCAGGCAAAGAACTCCTCCTCGCTGCCAAAGTAACTGCTGTCGGTGAAGAGTTCACGGTTTTCGGCTGATGCCAGGCCGAAGAAGCGCCTGGGTCCCTCGCGATGATGGATCTGCAGACTCCCTGCGGCGTAAAGGAGCATCAGGGCTTCTCTTTCGTCGATATCTTTAAAGTCGGTGGTGGTCAGGGGTCGTTTCTCGGCTTCGAAACGCCTGATAACAACGTCAAAGGCTTCCTGCGGTGTATCCCGGCGTGAGCGAGGGCGCCAGTTGGTGTCTCCTCGGTTACGCTGCAGGGGCGCCAAGTCTTCCCGTAAGACGATGCTGGCACAGCGGTCCCAGTGATCCCAGAGGAGACGGTCCTTATAGAGCAGGTCATCCAGCATCCGGGGTTTGAAACCCTGGACTCTGGCATTGATGGTAATGCAAGGACTGGTTCCCACCAGGTTTACCGGGTCGAACTGAACCATACGTACCCTCTTAAGATAGGTAAGCAAGCCTTCCGGTCCCTGCAGTGAACGCGGGGGCCACAGAAACTGTCTGCGCAGGAACAGTCTTCGAGCCTGCTGCCGAGAGATGGGCAAGGGTGCTGGCAGGACAGATGAACTGATACCGATCATCCTTTCGAAGCGATTATTCTTGAGGTCTTCCGTTTACAGAACATGCGCCTAAAGGCGGGCATTATAATCAGGGATTAAGGATACCTCCTGATTATAGCTCTAATTGCCTAAATTAAGCGGGAAGCATCCAAATCCCTTTGCATCAGGGCATATTTAGGTTATAATAATATATCGTATAAACCGATGCCAATACTCATCAGGATAACCATGCCAAGGAGGATCTCTGTTCATGCTTTCCAGCTCTGTCGCAGCATCTGCCATTCCAACCTCTTTGCTAAGAGTAATAAACAATGTACATAAAGCCAGGCTCTTCTGCGCTCTGGTTATCGTAATTGCTCTCCTGGGAGCTTGTACTCCCCAGAGCCCCTCGGTCCTGCCATCTTCCCAGCCCTCGTCGGCTTCATCGACTGTCGCCACGGTCAGTCAGCCAAAGAAAGCTGTGGTCGGTATCCCCCAGGATCTGGACAGTTTGGATCCCCATCTCTCGACGGCTACTGGCACCCAGGAAGTGATGTTTAACATCTTTACGGGCTTGGTGAATACCGATGTCCGCGGAGCCATAGTTCCCGAGCTGGCCGAGAGCTGGACGATTTCCGAGGATCAGCTGACCTACACTTTCATCCTGCGCCAGGGAGCAGTCTTTCATAACGGAGATCCGGTAAGGCCTCAGGATGTGGTCTACAGCTATCAACGACTGCGTGGCCAAACCGGGGAGCATGATTCCCGTCTCAGCTCGGCTCTGGACGCCGTAGGAGAGATCAGCTTCACTCTGCCCAATGTCGTTAGTCTGCATCTGACCAGGGTTGACTCTTCCCTGCTTGGCAAGCTGCTGCTGCCGATCATTCCCGAGGGGTCGGGACCAGAGCAGAAGGATCACCCTATAGGAGCAGGCCCTTTCAGCTTCCTCTCATACACCCCGGGAGTAGGCATCAGGATGGTGAAGCATCAGGGGTATTATCTACCGGGACAGCCTTACCTCGATGAAGTGGTATTTCGCATCTGCTTAGACAGCAATGCCGCCTTCCTGGCCCTTCAGAATGGGGAGATAGACATCCTCAATGTAACCAAGGAGCAGCGCGACGTGCTGCTGAACCGTGCCGGGATCGAAGTCCTGGCTACTCCACAGAATATGCCCCAGCTGATGGCCTTCAACCTCGGTTACGAACCCTTCGCGGATATCAGGGTGCGGCAAGCGGTTAATCATGCCATCAATAAGGATCTGATAATCCAGATGCTGGCTCCCGGATCCCAGAAGCTTGGTACCAACTTCTGCGAGGTCATGGAGTTTTACGCCGCCAGGGGTTTGGAAGATACCTATCCCTATGACCCCCAGAAAGCCAGGGAGCTTCTGGAGGAAGCCGGTTACAGCAATCTCAGTTTTACCCTGCGCGTGCCATCGGAATATATCTTCCATCTGGAAACGGCACAGCTAATTCAGATGCAGTTGAATCAGGTCGGGGTGCATATGACCATCGATCCCATCCCCTTCGATACCTGGTTGGATCAGGTTTACACCGGCTTCAACCATCAGGCGACACTGATCGGACTCACCGGTAAGCTGGATCCCGATGCTATTTTGGGACGTTTCGCCTCGAATCATCGCAACAACTTCATGCAGTATCATAACCCTGAGGTGGATGAACTACTGCAGATGGGCAGGGGGACGGCTATCGAAGCAGAGCGGGCGCCCTACTATAAGGAGATCCAGACCATTCTGGCAGAAGAGGTACCAGCGGTCTTCATCATGGATATCACCCTCTACCGCGCGGTAAACAGCCGCCTAACAGGCTTGCTCACCTATCCCATAGGCTATATCGATATGAAAACGGTGGATTTGCGGTGATCTCTCTGCGCTCCCTCTGGTCGAGACTGCTCTCGGCGCTGCTGACTCTCTTCGTCGTCTCCCTGATCATCTTCGTAATCTTCCAGATCATCCCCGGGGATGCAGTCCTGTCTCGTCTGGGGCTGGATGCCGATCCCGCTCTGGAGGCGCTGCTCAGAGAGGAGCTGCATCTGAATGTACCACCCTGGCAACGCTATCTTCTTTGGTTGAGCGGGTTATTTCAGGGGGATCTGGGGAACTCACTGCGTTTCAGTCGGCCGGTGAGTGCCATGATTAAGGACAGCCTGCCCAACACCGTGGCTCTGGCGACATTCTCCTTCGTCGAGGTGCTTGCTCTGGGGCTGCCTCTGGGCTTATGGCTCTATACCGCCGAACAGGAGAGCGGGCGAGCATCCTTCCTCCGCTTCTGGCGGCGCCTGGCAGGCACTCTGCTGACCGTGATGGTGCAATTACTCCTGGCAATCCCGGTCTTCGCCCTGGCTATCATCCTGATGTTGGTCTTCGGCATCTGGTTACAATTGCTGCCGATCAGCGGCTATGTGGCCTATAACGTAAACTTTCCCCTCTTCCTGCGCTCTCTGATCCTGCCAAGCCTGGCCATTTCCCTGCCTTCCGTGGCCATGGTGGTGCGCTATCTCCTGACCTCTCTGCGGGAGCAGGGTAACCAGACCTATGCCCGCACCGCCAGGAGCAAGGGGCTTAGCGAGGAGCAGACTCTTAAACGGCATCTCCTGCGTAACGCTTTGATCCCCGTGCTGACAATCCTCGGTGTTATTCTCATCAACACTCTGGGCGGCTCCATCGTCGTGGAGGCCGCCTTTGGCATTCCCGGTATCGGCCAGCTGCTGAACACGGCGATTCGTGGCCGTGATCTCCCCCTGGTGCAGGGAGTTTCCTTTTATATAGCCCTGGTCGTCACCATGGGCTACCTGCTCTTAGACCTGCTCTATCTGGTCGTCGATCCGCGTATGAAAAGGGAATAAAACTAGAAGGGGGTACGCATACCCCCTTGAATGGGCTACCCAGGGGTCCTCAGGAGTTGGATACCTCCTGACACCTCAGAGAGGAGGATCGTATGTCACGCCGAAACCCCAGTCTGATACTGGGCCTGACTCTCCTTGGCCTGCTAAGCCTCCTGCTGATCAGTGGCTTCTTCGTCGATGATGATAGTGCTTATATGAATGTCGCTGGCCAGTTTGAACCGCCCTCTTTGAAGCATTGGTTAGGAACCGACAAGCTCGGGCGGGACAACTATGCCAGGATAGCCATCGGTGCTCGCAGTTCCTTAAGCATTGGCGCCTGTTCGGTCCTCATCGGTGGTGCGTTAGGCAGCGCTCTGGGTATCGTTGCCGCCTGGTACGGGGGTTGGCTGGATCTGCTATTGGCGCGTCTCCTCGACGCCTTAAAGGCCATCCCGAATCTGTTATTAGCCCTGATGATCGTCACTATCTTCGGTAGTGAACTGCCGGTGATGATCGCCACCATCTCCCTATTGGCGATCCCTCTCTATGCCCGCATGGCTCGGGCAGCTACCCTGAAACTGAAGACAGAGGATTTTATCCAATGGACTCGCCTCATCGGCATCGGTATCCCGCGCATCCTCCTGCGGCATGTCCTGCCAAATATCACGGGACCCCTGCTGGTTACCGCCTCTTTAGGTTTCGCCGGAGCGGTGCTTACTGAGGCCAGTCTCTCCTATCTGGGTCTGGGAGTGCCTCCCCCGATCCCCAGTTGGGGTCGCATGCTCTCCGAAGCTCCGCTCTTCAACGCTCCCTGGCTGGCTCTCAGCAATGTGGTGGTCCTGACTCTGCTGGTACTCGGCTTTAACCTTCTGGGAGATGGCCTGCAGCAGATGCTGGACGACAGATAAGGGTAAATACCTATGGACGACTATCTCTTACGGGTTAATAACTTAAACTTGAGTGTGCCTGCTAAGGGTAAACGCTTTCTGGCGGTATCCGATCTGAGCTTTGCCCTGAAAGCCGGAGGCAGCTTGGGTATCGTCGGGGAATCCGGGTCAGGGAAGACTCTTACCGCACTTGCTATCGCCGGACTCAATAATCCTCAGGTCCAGCTGGAGTCAGGCTCGATCCTCTTCAACCGCCAGGAGCTCACTAGCCTCCCCGAAACGGATCTGCGCAGCTTGCGAGGCAGCGAACTAGCGGTGATATTTCAGGATTCCGGCGGTGCGTTAAACCCGACCATGCGCGTAGGCGATCAGGTAAGTGAGGGCTTGCTCCTCGGCGAAGGGATGGCTCTTA
>WRDA01000083.1 GCA_009783675.1 Symbiobacteriaceae bacterium
ATGGTGCAGTACTCGCCATCGACAGTGGGTAGAAGCAGGCCTCCGATGCGCACAAACTTTAGCGTTCCCGAGGAAGAGATGGACCGAACCATCAACCCCAGGGTATCCACATGAGCGCTCAGGGCTCGGCCGCTCTTCTCCTTGCCTTTGACGGAGACGATGCCATTGCCTTTATGGTTACGGGAAAAAGCATAACCCATGCCTGTAGTTATCGCTTCGATTTCGTCGATGACCTTCATGGTGAAGCCGGTGGGGCTGTCGATAGCCATCAGTTTCTTAACTAAATCCAGGGTGTAGGTAAGGTCGATATTCATAAGAAGCCTCCTGTAAGTTGAAAGTTGAAAGTTGAGAGTTGAGAGAAAATTACCGGTTGCAATGGATTAGCGCCCGTGCTATACTCTTCTCTGCTGAGTTTGTGACCTGCCGGAGTGATGGAATTGGCAGACGTGCCTGACTCAAAATCAGGTGTCCTTGCGGACGTGCCGGTTCGAGTCCGGCCTCCGGCACCAAAGGTTACCAACAGCAATAAGCGAGATCTCCTGACAGATGGTTGGTTTACGAGCCTCCAGCTGTCTTTTTTTGAACCTGAAGTACCCCAATCTGGACCGGTTAACCGATGCATGCGAGGGATCCATTTATTATCTCCCATGGAATTTTCCGGCTACGCTCGTCCCAGGTATTCGTTACTACGGGTATCCACCCGGACTACATCGCCGATATTCACGAAGAAAGGCACGCGAATGACGGCACCCGTCTCCAGTGTAGCTGGCTTGGAGCCCCCGGTAGCCGTATCTCCCCGGACGCCGGGGTCGGTTTGGGCGATTTTAAGCTCGACTACATTGGGTAAATCGATGCCGATGACTTTATCGTCGAAGATCTGCACCTGGATGTTCATGTTCTCGATGAGATAGTTAACACCATTACCCAGATCCGCCGCCTGCATGGTCATCTGTTCAAAGCTTTCCGTGTCCATAAAGGTATACTCATTATCCAGTTTATAAAGATACTGCATCTCCCTGGAATCGACTCTGGCGCGACTCAGTTTCTCCCCGGCATTGAAGGTGCGTTCCTGCACCGAGCCGGTACGCAGATTCTTCATCTTGGTACGTACAAAAGCCGCTCCTTTTCCTGGTTTGACATGCTGAAACTCGATGACACTCCAGGCGTCGCCATCGATCTCCACGGTTAAGCCGGTGCGCAGGTCATTGGTGCTGATCAAGCTATCAATCCTTTCTGGAGTCCGTGCTGGGGTCTGTTATAGTGAAATGAGTTCTTTTGTCGTGTGATGCAGGCTGCGATGGCCTTCCGCCGTTATGAGAACCGAGTCTTCGATGCGTACACCACCCCAGTTGGGGATATAGATCCCAGGTTCGATGGTAATCATATTACCTGCAACCAGTTCGCTTTCGCTCTTCTGACCGGCACTCGGTTGTTCGTGAACCTGTAGACCAACGCCATGACCGAGACCATGCCCGAAGTATCGCCCGTAGCCGGCATCTTCGATGGTGCTGCGTGCGATGGCATCCAGTTCTTTGCCAATAATCCCTGGTGCAGCCGCATTAAGCGCTCTCATATGAGCCTGGAGCACCGTCTGATACACCTTGCGCTGCTCGTCGCTAGGTTTGCCGATGACCACGGTCCTGGTGATATCGCTGCAGTACCCCTTGTACTTGGCTCCAAAGTCCATGGTCACGAAATCTCCCGGCTGCAGGAGTTTTTCGGTTGGTTTGCCATGAGGCATGGAGCTGCGTTTGCCCGAGACCACGATAGTCTCGAAAGCTACTCCATCCGCACCCATCTTCTTCATCGTGAAATCGATCTCGATGGCTACATCGCGTTCACTGACCCCGGCACGAATGAAGTTGAGCACCTGAAGATAGGCCTGATCGCTGATCATGGCAGCCTTGTTCATCAGAGTCAGTTCTTCCTCGTCCTTGACCTGACGCAGGCCTTCAATGATATCCTTATATGGCACACAGAAAAGATCGAGCTCAGCCTCTAAAAACGCCTCCTGCCAGGCTTCCAATTGAGCAACTGTAGTGTGATTCTCCTCGAAGCCCAGGCGGGAGACGCCATGAGTCGCCAGAATCTCCGTCAGTAACGCAGTTGCGCTGGCCTGAGCCGTCGCAGGTACAACCTGCCAACCCACAGCCTGAGAAGCTGCCTGCTCCTGATAGACGAAACCGGTGATGAGGATAGCCAGTTCAGGGGTGATCAGCAGCGTTCCGGAGGATCCGGAGAAGCCGCTCAGATAGAAGCGATTCTCGGAGCTAGTGACCAGGATTGCTGGTAGATTAGCCTTCTGCATCGCCTTACGCAATGCCTCCAGCCTCTGCATGGACATGGGGAGACCTCCTTTAAGTTGAAAGTTTAGAGAGTGGAGAGCGACTACTGACAGTGTCAGAGAGAGGGAGCTCGACAGTCTGGAACGCGTTTGGCGTAGTGCGAATTGCGAAGGCAACGAAGCAGTCGCCCGCAGTGACGGAGTTAGGTGACTTATTGCTATTACCCTGACACTGCCGCTTCGCAGGCTTCGGCCAGGTGTGTCACGCCCGCCAGTTCGATGCCAGGCATTGGCTGTGTCGCCTGTCTCTGCGGGAGAATTGCCCGCTTAAAACCCAGCTTGGCAGCTTCCCGCAAACGCCTTTCCAGATGCTGCACTCCCCTGACCTCACCGGTCAGACCAACCTCGCCCAAAACCAGAGTCTGACGGTCCAGGGGTTTATCACGAAAACTGGACCACAGGGCCAGAGCTACCGCCAGATCCACAGCCGGTTCGCTGACCTTGATGCCTCCGGCGACGTTGATGTAGGCATCGGTGAAACCTATTTGCAAGCCAAGGCGCTTCTCCAGCACAGCCAGGAGCATCGCCAGGCGATTAGCATCGAATCCGTTAGCCAGACGCCTGGGGTTTTGAAAAGTCGTCTGAGCCACTAAAGCTTGAATCTCTACTAACAGGGGGCGTGTTCCTTCCACCAGTGCGGTCACTGTCGAACCCGGACCATGTTGGCTACGTTCAGCCAGGAAGAGCTGGGAAGGATTGGGAACCTCCTGCAGACCATCCTCAGTCATGGTAAAGACGCCTATTTCGTTGGTGGAACCGTAGCGATTCTTCACTGCCCTGAGAATCCGGTAACTGTGCTGACGCTCTCCTTCGAAGTAGAGGACAGCATCCACCATATGTTCGAGCATTCTGGGGCCGGCAATATTACCTTCTTTAGTGACATGCCCGATGATGATCACGGTCAAGCCACGCGTCTTCGCCAGACGCATCAGCAGAGCGGTGATCTCACGAACCTGACTTGGACTACCGATAGAGCTCCCGCTATCGCTATGAAAGACGGTCTGAATCGAATCGATCACTAAGAAGGCGGGGTTTTTCTCGTCCAACAGGCTCTCCAGGTTATCCAGGCTACTCTCGGCGACGACCCAGATCCCTTCGCTTACTCTGCCCAGACGGCGAGCACGCAGCTGTATCTGATGCACCGACTCTTCACCGCTCCAGTAGAGAACCTCCTGTTCCTGACTTCCTAGATTAAGTGCTGCATGGAGCATCAGGGTGGACTTACCGATACCGGGATCACCGCCGATGAGCACCAGAGACCCTGGCACAAAACCCCCGCCGAGGACACGGTCGAATTCGGGTATCTCACTGGAAACACGTTGTTCATGGCCAGTACTGAGAGCTTCCGCCAAGCTTACTGGTCGCAGAGCGGAGATGGTCCCTCCGGGGCTCACCCGTTCGCTGACAGCCTCGCTGATCGTGTTCCATTCTCCACATTGGGTACAGCGCCCCTGCCATTTGGCATAGATCGCTCCACAGGAGGAACATAAGAATCTGGTCCTCTCTTTAGGCAAGAATCCTCCCCTCCTGTTATGATACTTACTTGAATTGAAGTTTGTTTTCGTTGCCCTGGGTCAGCCGGGTAATATTGCCGCGATGCCCCCAGATAATCAGCATAACGATGACTCCTGCATAGGCTACCTCCAGGCTATGATAGCCAAACAGAGGCAGTAACAGCGGGGTGGCGATTGCCGCGGTCAGGGACCCCAGGGAGACATAGCGGGTGACTGCGACCACCAGGACGAAGAGAGTGAGGGAAATCGTCCCCGGAAGAGGGAAGAAAAACATCAGGATGCCGGAGGCTACGGCTACGCCTTTGCCTCCCTTAAAGCCGAGCCAAACAGGCCAGAGATGACCAACGAAAGCCGCCAGACCACCCAGGAGCAGGATTTCCCTTGGCAGGTGCAGAAACTGACCCACCAGAAGAACCAGAACCACCTTGGCCACATCCAGGATCAGGACCAGAATGCCTACTTTTGTACCCATGGTGCGCAGAGCATTAGTCGCTCCGATATTGCCACTCCCCTGGGAGCGGATATCCAGACCCCGGATCTTACCCACCAGATACCCCATTGGTATCGCTCCACAGAAGTATCCACAGGCAACAAATATAAGATCCTGCAGAGTCATGGCTTACACCTCTGGCTCCTTTTGTTCGCCTTCTTCCCTGGTAGACCCATCCTCGATAGCTGCTGCCAGAGCCTGAGCGACTTCTGCAGGCAGATCTGTGGTTTCCGCCACTATGCCGGCCTCAGCAATATTAGCGCTAAGATCATCGGCAAACTCGCTGATCGTCTCGATAACCTGGTTACCCTTGCTCTTGCCGAAGGTGCGGCTAAAACCGCTGCTGATCTTATCGATGAAACCAGGCGCCATCTCCAGCACGCGATCCGCCAGACCGCCATCTTTAGCTCGAACATGGTGTATATTGACCGTGCCATCTTCATGGATGGAGAGAAAGGCTACCGGCGTGAGGCGCGCTCCTGCTGATGCGGCTGAGGCTACTGGTCTCTCTGCTTCCGAAGGTTTCGCTCCTCCACCGGAGCCGAAAGCGAAAGAAACTGAGACCACCGGAACGATGGTCACTTTGCCGATGACCAAAGGTTCACCGATTACTGTCTCTGTCGTCAGCATCTCTCCAAAATCTTTTAACAGGGTTTCCAGGTATTCACGGTTCATGCAGACACTCCCTTTTGTTAACTTTCAGACTATCTATAAAGGCGAATCAACTGTTTGGTTGTATCATCGAAGTACAGCTTCAGCAACAACCAGAGGAGCTGTAAAGGAGAGAGCCAGCCTGCCAGAGAGAGCTCCAGCTCCAGAACCTCTTGCTGATAATGAGGCTCAAGGTCTAAGGCGATGCCCGCAGGCAAGAAAGGTTTGATGACGAAGACGCGACGAAAGAGTTCACTGGTGACGAAAGGGTCCCACAGACCGCAGACGCCGCACAGCCTTAGAGGCGCAAGATGCAGAGTATCCCATAAACGCCTGAACCAGGAGATCAGCCAGTGGCGTAACTGCCATAGCAAACGGGCACTTTCCTTCCAAGACGGGCCTTGTTCTTCTTCATCCTCAACCGAAGCAGGGTCCGGATCAGTAACTTTACCAGCCTTAGCTGCCTTCTTAACAGATTCGGTTTTGCCTCCAGTGCTTTTCGCTGTGCTTTCTCTGGGAGGCTCACCTGCAGTAGTTTTACTAGTGTCGACTACCCGGGAACCATAAGGATACTCACTCTTCTCCGCTTCTCTGACAGGATCTTCAGAACTTCGCACGACGGCGGAGGTTTTGGCAGCATCTTTTCCCTTCCCGGTTTCTTTGCTTTCCTTTAACTTGCCGGACTTGCTCTGGCCCCGCAGTCGTTTAGCCAGGATCTTGTCTAAGGGTATGAAACCTGCCCAGGTCAGTTGCCAGTCGAAAGTGCCATTACCGTCCTTCCAGGAAGCTGCTACGGCATAGCGAAAGGGCAAGGCTAAAAGCAGGAGAAGCACCATCAGGAGTCCCAGCAAAACCAGTAGAATCCATCCGAGTATCACCAAGATCATCCCAAGCTTCTCACCTACCATGTTAGATGGGGGTTCCAAACCCCCATTCCCCTGTCGTTTCGGCAAGCAAAGCTCGCCTGCACTCACTGGAGCCTCGCTCCAGCACCGCGCATTAGCGCGGTGATTGCCGCACATATCTATCATTCTTCAGGGTGAACGTAATTCATGTGCGTCTCGCAACTGTCTCTTATTTCTGTCGCCTGCAGGCACAATCCTGCATAAATGCTCCTCAGGGGAGGAAAAAAGGAGGTCACCTCTTGTCGACCCTCACCAGGGCGCGTCTCGCCTTAGCCAGTATCACCATCATCTGGGGGAGTACCTTCCCCCTGGGTAAGATCGTGCTGGCATACCTGCCTCCCTTCGCCTACGCCGCCATACGCTATTCTTCTGCCACCCTGCTGATGCTGCTGATTTATGGCAGGACGGTCACCACTACCTGGCGCAAAGCCTGGCGTCAGGGCATCCCCATCGGATTCTGTCTGGGTCTGGCTTATTTGACCCAGACTGTAGGCATCGCCAACACCAGTGC
>WRDA01000084.1 GCA_009783675.1 Symbiobacteriaceae bacterium
TCCGCTAATGTTTGGATGATAACTGCCTACAGACCGGATCCTGATGAATGGTCTGATGATTTGCGGACGAGAAAGGAGATTTTATTATGACTTGCGTGATGTGTAAAGGGCATGGCAGGTTGGAAGATAAACTCACTACATTCATGACTGACCTTGGTAAATGTGTCCTAATCGTAAAGAATGTTCCAACTCATGTTTGTACTCAATGTGGTGAACGAGCGTATAGTAACGATGTCGCTAAACAGCTGGAGATGATTGCCAACTCATTCAAGGATGCGATAATCGAGGTAGCTATCGTCAACTATCCCGACAGGGCCGCATAACACATACCGATAGCCACACTATACAGCTAAGGACGCAGCCAGAGACTATGCGAAGCTTACATAACCCGGCTCTATTATGCCCGAAAGGTGAGGGCGACCATTTTATGTCTAGTAGCCACACAACACAGCTAAGGGCGCAGTCAGGTGCGTCCTTACTTCTATCTTCGTAAAGAATGCGCCTTTCATCATCTTAGATGAACCTACTGCTGCCCTGGACCTCTTGATCTAATGAAGGTTCAACGACCTGGCAGGCAGTATTACGCCGGACCAAGACTCTACTTTCCGGTTCTTATTATATTACAGGTCTATCGAGTGAATGATGATAAATACTGAGTGGTGGACATATTTACAGGGTGATCGGGAAAGTGTCTGCGGTTCCCTGTTATCAGGATTGCCTCACAGGCGACGGCGACATCGAAGAACTTTCGGTCGCTTTCATCTCTGAAGGGTATTGAAGAAGGGATAACTTCAACCAAAAACCCTACGTCCCGTATATAATGCAACACAGAGTTAACCATCGCTTCATTTAAGGAAAGCCTTGGTCTGCGGAGGCCATTCTTATACTCAATCAGCATCTGAGTACAGTAGCAGATAAGTATTTCACTGTCGATAAACATCCTAAGCAGTCTGGCTTCGTTGCCGTTTGCAGACCATTTCAAGCCGAAAGAGGTAATGATGTGATCTTCACATACGGAGATAAGGAGATTGCCTGGTTAAGCCAGCGTGATGCTATTTTGGGTGAAGCCATCAGCAGTATGGGTATGATTCATCGTGAAGTATACCCCGACCTGTTTTGTGGGTTGATTCGTACTATCATAGCACAACAGATATCCAGGCAAGCAGTGAAGACTATCTGGCAGCGTCTGGAGGATCTTTTGATCACCGTAAATCCCCTAAATGTCCTGAACAAAAGTGAAAGTGAAATACAAAGATGCGGATTGACCCACAGGAAAGCGGAATACATCCTTAACGCCGCCAGGAAGGTAACCGACGGTGCACTAAATATTACCCGTCTACATGACCTTACCGATGCAGAGGTAATCAGAGAACTTATGCAGCTGGATGGTGTGGGGCTATGGACTGCTGAAATGCTGCTGATATTATCCCTGCAAAAGTCAGATATACTAAGCTACGGTGATCTGGGCATACGCAAAGGCATGATGCGATTATACGGCTATGAAAGCCTGTCTCGCCAGAAATTCGAGGCGCACCGTCTGGTCTATTCACCTCATTGTTCTGTAGCCAGTTTATACCTCTGGGCTATGTCTCCCTGATCTTAAAGCTGTTAATAATCATAAAATACTAAACGAACCTTTGTGTGGATGGAAGATCAATGAAGACAGGCTTCTATATGTCCATCCCTTTGATCTTCTGGAACTTGAATAGAGGTAGCATGGCATTAAGGGAAAGGATTTTCCAGACAGACTTCGTATTCTAAGAATAGGATACTAAACTTGATTGGGAGGATTTGTATGGAAGTTCGCGAAGGATTCATGCCGTTTCTGGGTTATCAGACATATTATTGTGTCATCGGCGACCTTAAGAGTGGCAAGACACCTCTTTTGGCGCTGCATGGAGGTCCGGGAGGCAAAAGCGAACGCTTGCGCAATCTGGAACCTCAGGTAGAATCAGGCAGAGCATTGGTTCTCTATGATCAGATCGGTGGTGGCAAAAGTGCCATCGAAGGCAGCCACAAGGAATTATGGAACTCAGCCATCTGGATCCAGGAGCTCATCGCCCTGCGTCAGCATCTGGAACTAACGGAAATACATCTCATGGGGCAATCCTGGGGTGGCATGCTGGCATTGCAATATGTCATCGAAGAGAAACCCCCAGGACTAAAGAGCCTGGTCCTTGCCAGCACCATGGCATCGGTGACCATTTGGCAGCGTGAAGGCAGGCGTCTGCTCAGCTACCTGCCCCAGGAAGTCCAGGACGCTGTTTCTCGAGCGGAGGAGACGGGAGACTATGACTCCGAAGAGTACAAAGCAGCGCTGGAGGCTTATGCCAGGCGTTACGTGGGGGATAAGTTACCTCCCGCAGAAGGAGATCCGGTCAATCCTCCGCCCAGCGAAGCCTACCGCACAGCCTGGGGTCCCAGCGAGTTTATCTGCAATGGCACCTTGCAAGATTGGGAGTATGCTCACCGTCTCCACGAAGTGTCCTGCCCCACGCTGATTACCAGCGGTCTGATGGATGAGTGCACCCCACTGGTAGCCAAGCAGATGCTGGATGGCATCTCTAATGCCCGCTGGGAACTGTTCGAGTACAGTCGACATGGCTCATATTACCAGGAAAAGGACAAGTACAACCAGATCCTACGCAGCTTCCTTGATCCTTTAGGCTAAAGAAGTCTGCGCGAGGTGATATCATGTATGACCTGATTATTAAGAATGCCAAAGTCGTGGACGGGACAGGCGCACCCTGGTATATCGCCGATGTGGCAGTGCTAAATGGCAAGATAGCTGCTATCGGTAGACTCCACGATGCCTCTGCCACCAGGGCAGTCGATGCCCAGCAAAATGTCCTGGCTCCCGGCTTCATCGACATTCATTCGCACAGCGATTTTGGTATTTTACAACACAACCTAAACGAAAGTCGCATCCTGCAGGGAGTGACCACCGAGCTGGCAGGAGATTGCGGTCTCTCGCCCATGCCGGTGAATCCCGATAAAGTGGATCTGTTACAAAAGTATGTGGGTTTCCTGGGTTCTGGGGGTGGTTTTGATTGGACCGATACCACCGGTTTTCTGGATACAGTGGCTAATAATGGTTCTTCAGTGAACTTCGCCGTCATGCTGGGACATGGCACGGTGCGCCTCGCGGTCATGGGTTTCGACGATCGCGCTCCCACTGCCGATGAACTGCAGGAAATGCGCCGCTTGACGGCACTGAACATGGAACAGGGTTGCTTTGGTCTTTCCACCGGGCTGATCTATCCCCCCGGATGCTTCGCTAAAAATGACGAGATCATTGATCTCGCCAGGGTTGTCGCTGCTTATGGCGGTTTCTATGAGAGTCATATGCGCTGGGAAGGCGATGAAGTGCTGCAGTCGGTGGAGGATACCATCGAAGTGGCTCGACAAGCCGGTTTGCCGGCACAGATTGTGCATCACAAGATTAGCGGACGTAAAAACTGGAAATACAAGGCTCATGCCACCACAGCCAGAATCGCCAAGGCACGGGAGGAAGGTCTGGATATCACCGCCGACCAATACCCTTACTGCGCTTCGGCAACAACGCTCACTTCAACGCTGCCCACCTGGACCTTCGAGGGTGGCACCGAGAAGATGCTCTCCCGCTTGCAAGATCCCGAAATTCGTCAAAAGATCGTAGCCGAAATGCGTGCCACTTTCTCTGCAGATTTAAAGCAGTGGTCCGATGTCTTCGTCGCCTCCGTCCCCGGAGAGCAAAACGCTTGGGTTAAGGGGCTGAACATCGAAGCCATTGCCGAGAGACAGGGTAAAGATCCCTTTGAAGCCGCCATCGACCTGCTTATCGAAGAAAACGGTGATGTATCGCAAGTTAGCTTCGGCATGTGCGAGGAGGATGTAGAGCTGATCATGCAGCAACCCTTCGTGATGATTGGCTCCGATGGCAGCACGATACCCCTGGACACCACCGATGTGCCTCATCCCCGTAATTTTGGCACTTTCCCCCGGGTCATTGCCAAGTACTGCCGGGATCGTAAGCTCTTCTCCCTGGAGACGGCTATTCACAAAATGACAGCGATGCCCGCCGCGCGTATGGGACTGGGTGACCGTGGGGTGATCAAAGTTGGTATGTGGGCCGACTTGGTTCTCTTCGATTTTGCTATGATCAACGATACGCCATCCTTCGCCAAACCGGCTGCTGCTTGCGAAGGGATTCGGCAGGTTTACGTCAACGGCGTCCTGACTGCCGAAAACGGCAGACACACCGGTGCTCTGGCGGGACAGGTGCTGAGGCGGGGTGAGGACTAGGGACTAGGGGTTAGTGGCTAGTGGTTAGTGGCTAGTGGTTAGTGGCTAGTGGTTAGGATTTGGGATCTAGGGTTTGGGGGCAGATGCATACCTGGTGTTTCTGCCGCTACCAATCTTTGCCACGACTCCTGCCTTAACCATCGCTGCAATCACAGCTTCCACTGTAGTAGGACTGACATCCGGCAGGATATAGCATATTTCCTGCTTGGATATGGGTAGCAGGCTATTCATTACCGTCATTTCGACTCTTTCGCGTTTGCTTACCTTCTGAGAGTTGACCACGGCAAAGCGCTTATCGAGCTCCTTATAGCACTGAAGCAGAGTAGTTAAAAAGTTAGTCAGAAAAGGAAAGTAACTGTTATCGTTTTCGTGCCAACCAGCAGAAGAAAGCCGCAGCGATTCATAGTAATCCGGCTTTCTTTTGCTTATTTGCTCCTCGAAGGAAATATACTTGCCGGCTTCAAAACCGTTCTTAAACAAGAGCAATAGCGACAGCAGGCGGGATACTCTTCCGTTCCCATCGCTGAAAGGGTGGATGCACAAGAAATCCAAAATAAAACAAGGGACCAGTAGAAGCTGATTGATCATAGAGTTCTGGCGAGCGTCAATGAAAGCCAGCATCAACTGCTCCATGGTCTCGGGAGTTTCTTTAGCAGAAGTCGGTGCGAATCTAACCCGTCGCCTTCCTGCTCTATCTATTTCCATGATAAGGTTATCGCTTTGCTTGTATGCTCCTCCCCCCGATGGAGTATAGGCCAGCATCACTTCGTGCAGACCGAGAACATCTCGTTCGCGGATATCTATTTCACCGTGATTACGATGGATCATATCCAGGGCATCACGATACCCGGCTATTTCCGCTTCGTCATGGTTTAGGGGAGCGCTGTCTTGCAAGACGATTTCATTGATCCGCTGATCGCTGGTGATAATACCCTCTATGGCATTCGATTCTTTTACCGACTGGATTCTGGCAATACTCTCCAGCCTGATGAAAGCAGCAGGATAAAGATCGCGCAGCCGCTTCTCCCGTTCAAGAAGCTCCGCGATCGCGCTCACAGTATTGACCAGATTAGCTGGAAGCATGCCCTGACTCAAGAAAGAATAGTCGAAAGTTTTCATGCACGATCACCTCTCTTTGTGCATATATTTTAGCACTTTATATGCACAAAGACAAGCCGATGATGGAAATTATCTGCATATTTTACCGCGTCTTAGATGCACTTGTCTCATATATTTAGGTGATATTGGGTGATCTTGAAGTATAAAAGTGAAATCAAGATTGCATCTTGTATGAAAGCAGCCGCTGGGAAGAGATCCTGAATTTGATGATGCCAGAACAAAGGTTTTTAGTTGCCTGTGTAGAAGAATCTTTTACTATGTCGTCCGGATTATCAGAATACAAGGAGGAGTTGCGATGCCTGAAAACGCAAAACACGCTAAAATTGAGGAAGCAATCATCGAGTTGCTGGAAGGTGAAACACGCGAGAACGCCTTGGCGCTTGCTGCTTATCTGAGCGAAGAGCGTCTCACCCCTAATGTTGCTGCCTGGGGTAAAATAGCACATAACGGCTTTAATCTGGGTTCAATGAGGGTGGAGGGTCAAAACAACTGGGTCTTCGAAGTGTTCAACTACCTGGACTTTGGCAGGTTCAGCGATGATGATGAGGAGTTCGTCAGGGTAGTCCACGACCACGTGTCTATTTGCGAGGCACCTTGCCACGATGAATGCTGGCGAGCCAAGGATGCCAAAGTGTTCGGCAGGGAGTTTAAAAGCATTTGCTCGCAGCACGGACGGGAGTTTATTAACCCCGACGCAGCGATGATTGCGCATATCATAAAGCTGATAGGTTACAGCAAGCAGACCACTCCATATCCTCAGCAATACCATCCCAACAACCCTAAGCCGGAGTAGATCATATGCCCAGTGGAGTCTATGTCCGGCAGGGAGCTTCCTCTGCGCCTGCCAGCTATGAGCAGATTCGCTTGTTCATAATGCAAAGTGATGGCGAGGAGTTCGAATCCAGCAGGTCTATGCTGCAGGAGCTTACCTTCGACTCTGCTACAACAGA
>WRDA01000085.1 GCA_009783675.1 Symbiobacteriaceae bacterium
CAGAAGCAGGAATGCCTAATCTGCATCTAGCGCAAACCGAGCCTTTACGCCTCGATATGGGCATCAAAAAAGCGGATCAATTCTATTCGTTCGCGGACTATTTCAATGCGACCTTACCTGTGAGTTAAATAAAGGAGAGAGCATATGGAAACTCTGTTGGTTATGGGGATTATCTACTGGGTTGTGAGCAAACGCAGAGATAAGGTTAAAGAACGACCATCCCGTATAACTCAAACACGTCCACAAGGGGTTCAAAGCGCCAGATCGGGGAGTACAAGCCAAAAAACTCCCTCTTATGTAGATGATGGTATTCTTACAGCAGAGGAAGCCATGGCCATAATCCAGTTGCTATCATATTATGGCAGTTCAGATACTCTGAAGCAACAGGAGATTCAACAGAAGATGGATGCCAGAATTCAAGCACAGTTCAACCATCTCCTCAACAGTTCATGGAGTATGGACGGGACTAAGGTTTTAGAGTACCTGGCACAGCAGGGAAGACATGGGCGTTATACAGCACTGGGAGCCTATGCGCTAAAGGTGATGCGTTGATCTTTTCGTTTCTGACAATCATCCATAATCTGTTACTCTGGCCTTTGACCTGGGCAAAGAGTGCTGCTATAGCCTACAGGATTGTTTCTTCACCATACAGCAGGTTTTTTATACCGCTCTACTCCTTTGTGTACCGGATCAACCCGGAGGAGGCCGAACTGCCGCTATCGGAATATCCCACTATTCTGTCACTGTTTCAAAGAAAACTTGCTGCCAATGCACGTCCTATAGATTACCATGAGGATATCATTGTCTCACCAGTAGATGGTATCGTCACGGCAATGGGAGGGGTTTCCTCCGAGACCACTATGCTTGTTAAAGAGGAGACATATAAAGTCAGGGATCTTCTACAGAGCCGAAAAGCTGCCAGGGCATATCAGGGAGGTTCATATATCATTATTTATATGCCTGCTGGTGCATATCATCATGTTCATAGTCCGTTCGATGGGTTGGTAATCTGGACCAGACTGATCAAAGGGCAACACTATCCTTTGAATGCTCTTGCGCAGAAAAGTGTCTCCAAGCTTTATATTCGCAACACCAGACAGATAAACTTCCTGCAACCCCTGGTTAATCAAGATGATGCCGGGAAACGAACCCCGGTAGCTTTAATCCAGGTCGCTTCATCTCTGGTGGGAACCATCGTTAACCGCTTCAGTTCCGACAGTCTGGAGATAGAACCCTCTTTCTTTAAAAAAGGTGAGGAACTCGGTTATTTTACTTTTGGCTCGACTGTAGCTTTGGTCTTTCCTCCCGGTGATGTTGAACTAATACGACAAACCCGCCTCGGTCAAACCCTGAGAGTTGGCGAACCAATAGCACGTTTTCTGCCCTGATAGCTAAAAGAAGGTATTCAGACAGAGATCATGAACTTAACAACGAATATCCTTAAAGGAGAGAATGTCATGTCTGACGAACAACGAATCATCGACCTACGCAGTGATACGGTAACTGTACCATCAGCAAAAATGCGCGAAATAATCGCCAATGCACCAGTTGGAGATGATGTTTATGGCGAGGACCCCTCGGTTACTGCCTTGGAGGTAAAAGCTGCCCAAATGCTGGGATTCGAAGCTGGAGTGTTCCTGACCAGTGGTACTCAGGGTAATCTGGTGGCGTTGCTGAGTCATTGTCAGCGCGGACAGGAAGTTATACTTGAACAACAAGCACATATTGTATATTATGAGGTTGGTGGACTAGCAGCTCTGGGAGGATTAATGGTACGCACAATTACTGGTGAAGAAGGGTGTCAGGGTTACCTGAAGCCCGATACACTTTCCGCAGCAATCCGCGGTGGCAACATCCATTTTCCGGAAACAGGACTAATATGCTTGGAAAATACCCATAATCTAGGTGGCGGTGCAGCAACAACCAGAGATAAGATGCAAAGTATGATCGCAATTGCCAGAGAGCATAAGGTACCTGTGCATCTCGATGGAGCGCGTGTTTTTAATGCAGCGGTCGCTTTAGGTATCCCGGTCGCCGAGTTGGTATCAGGCCTTAGTTCGGTGCAGATCTGTTTGTCAAAAGGTCTTGGTGCTCCGGTGGGATCGGTTTTGGTTGGATCTGAAGCCTTCATTGACACCGCCAGGAAGTTTCGCAAAATGCTGGGTGGCGGTATGCGCCAAGCTGGAATTATCGCTGCTGCTGGGTTGTATGCTCTGGAGAATAATGTGGAGAGATTGGCTATGGATCATCAGAGAGCAAGGCAAATCGCAGCTGCAGCATCGGCTGTTAAAGGTATGCACATAGTTTCTCCTGATGTTCCAACCAACATCATCCTCTGTGATACCAGTGGAACTGGCAGGGACGTAGCCTCCTGGGTAATGGCTATGGGAGAGAGAGGTATTAAGTGTGGGACTATGAGCGATGTCCTGATGCGGATGGTTACTCATCTCGATATAACTCAGGATGATGCTGATCGTACCTGCAGAGTCCTGGCTGAGATTGCTTGAGCCAGCTGATTATCTCGGGAGATATGCCATGAGCCAGGATCATCTGTAGAGAGCAGAGGAAAACTATAAATCACCAAGATAAAAAGGAGCGACACATATGTCTAATATAAACTCAGTCGAAGAGTTTGATCCAAGGGATATTGCAGATAGCCGTCTAATAGCCGGTATCGCATACTTCTATATCCTGTTTTTTTTACCTTTGGTTGTTCGCCCCAACTCTCGTTTTGGGAAGTTCCATGCTAATCAGGCTCTGCTCTTGTTCATCGTGAACACGGTGGGAGGAGGAGTGTTGCGGATGATACCCTTCATCGGTGGATTCGCTGCCTGGATTTTTGGTTTCTGTGTCCTTGCCTTTGGGATCATGGGATTCTTAAATGCCTACGAAGGGAAGGCTCGCGAGCTTCCTTTCGTAGGCCATTACAGATTGATAAAATAAGCATTTGAAGATTTTCCCATTTCAGGTATAGAATCTCGGCAAAAGGTTCTATGCCTGTAGCTATGTACCTAGCAACTCCCTGGCATTAGGCAATTTCAACCATTTCCCCGACCAGGCTCGGTGCAGGTAAAATACCGAGCGGACAATCCAGTCCAGAGTCATTGCTATCCAGATGCCATATACCCCATAACCCATACTCACAGCGATGATCCAGCCGCCAGCGACGCGTAGAGTCCACATGCTGACCATCGAAACAGCGGTTAGGAATGCCACATCACCAGTGGCTCGAATAGCTGCCGGAGTGACGAATGCACAGGTCCAGAAGAGTGGCAGCATCAGGAGGAGGTAGTTGATCACATCGATAGCGGTCTTTTGAACCAGGGGATCGTCGTTATACAAAGCTACCAGAGACGGGAGAATAAAGAACATGCCGGCAGCTACGAGGGCGCTTGTGATGAACGAAAAAAAGGTCAGCCTCAACATATAGAACCTGGCTTGTTTATATTCCTGTGCTCCGTAATAGTATCCTACGACCGGGACACTGATAACGGAGATGGAGTTACCAGGCACGATAATAAAACCGAACAGAGAGTTGATAATGCCGTTTGCTGCCATAGCAACTGTTCCCATGCCGGAGAGAAAAGTCGCCAGAACTAGTTTGCCACCGTTAAACATCAGATTATCGGTTCCTGAGGGGATTGAGATGCGCAGGATCGGCATCATGTGATCCTTGGTGAAATGCCAGGTGAAACCCTCTAAGCGATGCCAGTCATTTAAGCGCCAGAGGGGTACCGCAATAAGCAAAGCGCTGAGCACCCTCGCTACTACCATCCCAACTGCCGAGCCAACGATACCCATGTTCATGCCAAATATCAAGACAGCTGAGACAATTATATTCCCGAGATTGCCTACTACTGAACAGATCAAAGGTGATCTGCTGTCACCTCTCGCTCGCACAATACCAAATCCAGTTTGTGAAGCTGCAATGAAAGGATAGGTCAGTGATGAAGCAAATAGGTAGATTTCAGCAGCCTCCAGGACAGCGGTGTCAGCTCCTGAAAAAAGTAGCTCAAGGATGAATCTGCCACAGAGGAGCAAGGGCACGGAAGCCAGCATCGCCATGGCGATAGATGAGGAGTACGCCTGTGCAGAAGCATCTTTTGCACTTTGCAAATCATGACGTCCCATGGATTGTGCGACCACAACCATGATACCCGTTGCCAGAGCGGTAAACAGGTTAAAGAAAACCATGTTCAGGGAATCTACGAGTCCGATAGCAGCAACAGCCTCGAGACCAACATGGGAGACCATGATCATGTTGATCATCCCAATAGATGTATTAAGAATCTGTTCAACAGCCACCGGCCAGGTCATCTTCACTATTTCTCTGGTATTATACGTAAAGATCCGCCCTTTATTCGTTAAAAGGCTGCAGACAGTGTCTACAGCCTCTAGCTTCGAAGTAATTGCATTAGTGATCAGACTATACGCCCAGGGTCTGCCAAGTTTATAATTATCCGTCTTTCCTGATACGATCGATTATTTCCTGGATAGACTTGTCTGCATCAGCATATGGTACCTGACAGGTACCAACCTGAGCGTGGCCTCCGCCACCATACTCAAGCATCAGAGAACCCACGTTGGTTTTAGATGTACGGGTAAGGATGCTGTGACCACAGCTGATGACGACATTCAGCTTCTGACGGCCATCGATGATCCAAAGGGAAATACTTTGTTCAGGATAAAGGCTGTAAATATAGAAACGGTTGCCGGTATAGATGGTTTCCACTCCGCGGAGATCGGTTATGATAATGTGACCATCAATGCGGGTGTACTGCTCAATCATCTCTGTGAAGAGATTTGTCTGCTCGTAGTAAAGAGATATGCGCTCCTGGATATCCGGCATAGCCATGATCTGAGCGATACTGTAGTCATAACACTCGCTGAGCAGCTTGTCCATGAGCTGATAGTTACTGATAGTAAAATTGCGAAAACGTCCCAAGCCAGTACGAGGATCGGTGAGGAAACCTAAGAGAATCCATTCATTGGGATGGAGGATTTCCTCTCTGGTCAAGTTCCCGGAGTCGATCCGATCAGTGTAGTCGATCATCAGGGTACGGCCAGGAAAACGGTCTGCACCGCCATAGTAGTCATAGATGACTCTGGCACACGAAGGCGCTAATCGGCTACATCCCTCAAATTCGCTGTGATGTCGCTCGAACTCTGAACTGTGATGATCGAACCACAGGCCACAGCCGTCGACATAAGGCACATTACAGAGGACATCATCCGGGGAAGTATCGAACAGACCATCCTGGAGATCCTTGGGATGGACATAGATCCAGCTGTCGATCAGACCTATCTGGCGTAAAAGGAAACCACAGATCAGACCATCAAAATCGGAACGAGTAACTAAGCGCATGTGATTCACTCCTTAGATGAATGTGCAAATTTGAGAGTTCTATATTCCATCTTCATCTGATGGTTCGTAAGCTTCGTCGGCCTGGAGGTGCCGGATGATTTCGGCGACTGTAGTATCCACCTCGTCGGCAGAGATCTGGCATGTCCCTACCTGTTGGTGTCCTCCTCCGTAGTAGCGTAACATCAGAGAACCAACATCAGTTTTGCAGGAGCGATTCAGGATACTGTGACCACAACTGATCATTATCCGTCGCATCTCTCGTGTTTCAGCAATCCACAAGGAAACATTCTGATCGGGAAACATAGAATAGATAATAAAACGGTTACCTGCGCTGATATTTTCGATTCCACGCAAATCTGTAATGATGACATTTCCTTCGATGCGAGTTCTGTCTTGCAACATCTGACGAAAGCGCCTGTCTTCAGAATAATAACGTGCAACTCGTTCTTTGACATCATTTAAGTCCAAAATAGTGTCACAGTCATCAAGGAAATGATCTTGCAGGAGCTTGCTCATCAGTTGGTAATTACTGATTTTGTAATCATGAAAGCGTCCCAAGCCACTGCGTGGATCGGTCAGAAAACCAAGCAGAACCCATCCCTGAGGATCGATGATCTCTGGGTAGGTCAGATTTCCTGAATCGATGCGATCTGCGTAGTCGACCATTTCTGTCCTACCGGGAAAGCGATCGACACCACCATAGTAATCAAAGATGATACGCGCACAGGAAGGTGCGGAACGCGCACTGCCATCATACTCTGTCCACACTCGTTCGATCTCCGAACTGTGATGGTCGAACCATAGTCCGCATCCCTCGACATAAGGGACATTGACTAGAACATCGTCAGTATTAGCAGTAAATTTTCCATCCTGGAGATCCTTTGGATGGACGAAAACCCAGGAATCGATCAGGCCAAGTTCCCTGAGAAGGAAACCACAGATCAGGCCATCGAAATCGGATCTGGTGACCAAACGCATGATGTTAACC
>WRDA01000086.1 GCA_009783675.1 Symbiobacteriaceae bacterium
ATGCCCGTTCTCAGGCGCATGTCCTGAGAACGGAGGGTTGGGCGGAAAAAACTGGCTCGCGCGGATGCGCGAACCAGCTTTTAAAGTGCGGGTGCGACTTTGCTTACCGTAGAGCGCTTTCGCCTACCCAGTGTTCATAACAGAACAGTAAACCTGGCACGACTTTATCCTTGTACTCGGCATCATGGGTGTTGGTCGCTTCCTGGATGGCCAGATAGTACCAGGCGTCGGGATCGGCGTTATCGCTCCAGTGGATCATGCTGTCGATCAGCAGATCGTCGATGGTCTCGGGGACACGGTGCAGCATGCGGTTGGTCAGGACGATGAACTCGGCACGGGTAATCTGCTGATCGGGACGGTAAGTGCCATCAGGATAACCGCCAACCCAACCTATGGCTGCCACATAGGCGATATCGGCACTAGCCCAGTGTGCCGATATGTCGTTGAAGCTTACTTCCTCATGGGGCAGCATCTGCATCTCTCTGGCAAAGCGGGCAACCATCGCCGCCAACTCGCCTCTGGTGATCGCTGCCTGAGGTTTGAAGGAGCCATCGGGATAACCGCTGAGAACCTGCAGATTATGCATCGCCGTGACAGCCTCGGCATACCAGGAGGTTTCGTCAACATCCGGGAACTGCTTCTGCACTGTCCAGAACTTTTCGCGAACCTCTTCGGTCAGCAACCTGGTGAAGATAGCAGCAACCTCGGCGCGGGAGATGTTGCGCTGTGGTGCCACGGTGCCGTCGGGATAGCCCGAAATATAGGCATTATGCTCGCTGACGAAGAAGGATTGCTGTTCGATTATCTCGTTGACGAACAAGGGCAGAGATCTGGAAGCATAGGACAGCGCTGTCGAGAGCACACCCGCATTCTCGCTGACGATGACCCTGACGGTGAACTCGCTGAGATCGGTGCGATAGCCAGATCCTTCGCTGTCGTTTTCTGTCAGATAGTAGGTATGAGTACCGGGTTTGTTGTAACTGATAGGGGTGAAGAGGATCCGACCGGCTTCATCGTTGCTACCTGTCGCGACCAGGTTCTCTCCTTCGAAGACGGAGAAAGAAAACTGCCCGTCCCGCATGCGGGCACCAGGCCCGGTGACGATCTTCTGAGCTGTCAGGGTAATCTCTACAGGAGGATACGTGGGTTGATCTCCCGGTTCCTCTCCTGGTAGGACGCCATCCGGATTTTCGTCGGGTTCTTTATCGATATCCGATGATTCGAAGTGGTTGATAAATGTCGGAATCGCTCCGCCGGCATAGGCGATGGAAGCAGTCATTTTATCGCCGGAGCCACTCAAGGTTATGGCAGCGGTAAATACTCTGCCGTCCATAGTCCAGCCATCGCCTGCTGCCGTCGTTTCGACGATGCGATAGGTGTAAGTGCCTGCCTTGGTGAAAGCCAGAGGGGTGAAGATGACATTGCCACTGGCATCATTGCTGCCGGTAGCCACGCGGTTGTCACCCTCGTAGACAGCGAAGGTGAACTGTCCGGCGACCATCTGGGCACCCTCGCCAGAAACATTCTTCCTGGCTCGCAAGGTGACTGTAGTTTCGGGAGGAGGTGGGTTGTTGCTTCCGGGATTGTTCCCTCCCGGCGGGATATAGCTGCCACCTGAACGATACTGATTGATAAACTCGGGGATAACCCCGTCGGCGTAGAAAATAGAAGTAATGAATTCGCCGTCATCATGCTCATCGGTCACTATGACTGTTGCCAGGAACTCGGTATTATCTACCATCCATCTGCTATCGCTCCGCGAAGTCTCCACAATGCGGTAGTTATAGGTTCCTGCGCAGTTATAGGTGATTGGCGAGAAACTTATCAGACCACTGGCATCGTTCGTGCCCGTAGCAACTTGGTTGTCACCATCGAACACAGCAAAGCTGAATTGTCCGGCAGTGAGAGCTGTCGAGGTGCCAGTGATGGTTTTACGTGCTTCGAGCATAGCTACTGGTTTGAAGCCTGCCGTTAGTGTCACTGAATGGGCAGGCATCATGAAGTTCGCGCTATTACTTGAACTATTGGCTATAGCTCGTGTATCTTCTTCAATCCAACCGGTAAACATGAATCCATTTTCGGCAGCTGCTGCTACATTTATCACTGCACCGGGGAAATATCTACCGCTGGGAGTACCGGAGATTGTACCACCAGGTTCAGCGATCAAGCTTAGGGTATATGACTCATGTATATCATATCGAGCCCTTGGGTTTGGCAAGACTGACAGAGGTTCCCCGGTCGAAAACGCACTACCAGGCACCATTATATTAATAGGTGCACTTAAGGCGATTGTCGGCGTCCCACTAAAATAGAGCGTCAAGGAGTCCGATACAATGCTCTCTACAGATACTGTGAGACCGGATGGCAGGTTGGTAAACCAACTCGTAATGATGCTGCCTGGAGCAATGCTCGCCTGCCATGATGTTCCGTAAAGAGTCAGTACTGGTGTTATTATAGGCGATTCCAAGGTCGAACTTACGAATCCATCGATCACTGAATCATTTACAACGATGAACGGACCTGGGATTATTTTAACAAACTTATCATTCGGATTATAGGCATATGGCATTCCATACTGTCCAGAGACAGCATTACAGAACACGTTCCCCATTCCACCAGGATCAGAGTTGGAACTACTGGCCCAATATGTGTAGCATTCAGGCAAGTCCAGGATGGGATCACTCACCGAGAAGGTATTACCAAAGGCACCATTATTACCACGAGCGATGACAGTTGCAGTTTCGATTATAACTTGTGGACTGTTTATACCATAGCTGTCCAGGCTGCTTGCACCACCGGTTGCGACAAGGGTCCCACTTCCTGTGATGGTAAGGGGATACTCTGATAATATGCCATAGGATCCCTCTGGGTTATTACCAACAGAAGCAAACGTATTTATACTTGACCCGAAAACATCAAGCCTTACTGCGCTGTCATAAACTGTTAGTGGTGTTGGAGCAGTTGTGGTCCAGGAGAAATTGTTCAAAAGAAGTCTTCCTGCGCTGGGCCAGCTCCAGCGAGTAGGAGTAGAATAATCATTTTGCGGACTATTGCCCAAATTTGCTCCACCTGGGATTCCAGAGCGATCAATATTTTGGTACCACGCATGTATGAGTGGATCTATTATCCAACCATAGTCGCGGACGACTGTTACCTCAACAAGGGGAAAGAAACCTGTATTGGTACCAAGTGTATAGTTAATACCAGCTTGGGCAGCCGATGCACTGTTGTGCCAAAAAAAATCGGTGCTTTGGCCATTATACGCAGAACTAAGGTCTATATCGTGAGATGATGAGCCTCCCTGCTGGTAAACACGATCTCCTGTATCGCGGTCCCAGGCAACGACTAGAGCCAAACATGAGACGGCGGGAGGAATAAATGAGAGTTGGACATTGCCTGCGCTGATGACATTGGTTGCGGAAGGTCCGTAAGCAAAAACAAAGCCACTTGTCAAGGTGACTGTCCCATTTGGTACTCGAATGGCATTTCCGGTATTAAATGCCCATACCTGGCTAGTTCCACCGACCGAAACAGTGGCTGTCGTTCCTGTGCTGATGATGGCTTTACCGCTAGTGTTGGTGAATGTAGACGCCTCCGAGTAGACCCTGGCATTCTCTATTATGGACACAGAAGTGTTCGAACCGAGTGTATAAACGGCATTGCCGCGACTTGAGTATACTTTGCTCGTTCCCCCAATAGTAACCGATGCTGATGATGCTGATGTCATACAGTATATCGCATTTCCACTCTCTGAAGAGAGAATTGAGTTGCCTCTCACATCGATAATAGAGTTCGAACCTGAGGCATTGACCGCATTGCCGCCGACAGTGGTTACACTGCCTCCAGTGATGCTGACAGAAGAGTTGGCTCCCGTTATATTAATGGCATTGCCACTCGTTCCGACTGCCTTAACTGATCCTCCTGTTATGAAAACCTTGGCATTGGAAACCGATGTAGTATTTTCAGTTGCTGTGCTGACGACATTTGCCCCGCTACCCTGAACAACTCCGCCAGACATACGAAATTCAGATGTATCTCCGATCAGATTCACCGCACGACCGTTATTTACTAAAAGCGTTCCTCCGGAAAGATTCAAACTACCCGCGGTTTGAACGGCATATCCGGATAGTGACGTTGATTGAACTGTACCTCCTGTTACTGTGACATTCACTAGCTGGGGGTTACCATTAAGTGGTGCGCTCATATAGATGGCAGGATTTGCGTTATTACCTGCAGCATTGGAGATTACTCCACCTGCGATAGACACTGTGGAAGCTGTTCCTTTCGAAATAATAGCACAGGCTGTTCCTGCTGTAACTTCACCCATGGACACATTTATTGTGGTGTTATTATCCACATTACCGGTGCCTGCACTGTCATTAATCGCATAACCGCCGTTTATTGAGTTGACTTCACCTGATATATTTATAATGGTCCCTGTGACATTTATCAGATTATAGGTTGCACTTCCGCTGCCAATCTGGATCGCTGCGTTGCCATTACTTGCCGAGCTCTCAACAGTTCCACCATCTTGGACTGTCAGTGTAACGTTATTTGAAGCAATAAGAATTGGGTTACCAGTGCGTTCAGCACGTACCAAAGCGTTAGCCCCGATTTCGATCGTGGTACGCGGGGAGGAGGCCACACCGTCAAAAGAACAAATGGCGCCACCAGTAGCCGTTCCCGAGTTAGTAATTGTACAGTTAGCCAGGCGAAAAGTACCTCCGCCTTTAATCAAGAGAAGATAGTTATTGACAGGTCCTGAGACATTTGCTTCCCATTGGACTGTTACTCCAGCATCCATATCAATAATGATGGGAGCTAAAGCGGCAGTTAATACAGCCGTCTCACCTGGTACGGTGTTTGTTACAGTAACCTGGCTGCCGGCCAGTGAAGCGATTAAACCTACTCCAGAGTATGTTGAGTTAATATAGGTCACGATCTGACTTGCACTGTCTGCGAGAGTAACAGGTGAGGTGAATGTAACTGATGCCAATAACAACGATACAACTAGTGCCCAAGTGTATGGTTTTTTTCTCCAGACCATATGAATCCCTCCGTATAGTGTCCACGTTGATTGGTATCTTTGTATTTCATGTAAATCTATTTTATATTATACAACAATTTTCCACATTAATCCAGAGGTTGAACAAAATGTAGTAGGAGGCTCTAAAAAAGCAGGAGGCTCACCCTTCCAAAAGTTGTCACCCTTCCAAGGGTTGTCACCCTTCCAAGAGTTTGACTCCTAGCTCCTTTCTGTGTTACACTGCGTCGTCGTTGCATGCAGAGCGCTGCAATGCTGACTGTTGGCTGTGCCGACTGAGCAAGCTTAGCTCTGTCAGCACGACAATGCTACGATGAATCCCGCTTTACGTTTAAGAATCGAGGTGTCCCATGCCGGTTGTTTTTCGCAACTACATTCCTGAACCCTTGTTTGGCGAGGATTACTATGCCTTACGGTTGTTTTTACTCAAGTTGGGTAACCATAACTATCCTTTCGGTCGCTGGGATTGGATGATCACCCACGGATATCTGGATGAGCCTAGCTTGGCTAAAATAGGTTTCTGGGAGGATGAAGGGGTCCTAATCGCTCTGGCTACCTATGACACTCGTCTGGGCACCGGATATCTTATGGCTCTGCCAGGGTATCTGTATCTGCGGGAGGAGCTGCTCCTCTACGGTCAGGAGGCTCTGGTTAAAGAGGGTAAATTCAAGACCCCGATTATGGATGGCGACAGGGAGATGCAGGAGATCGCCGCCTCTCACGGCTATACCCCCACTCAAGATAAAGAGGAAGATGCAGTCTTCTACATAGACGATCCCGAGAGTATAAGCTACACCCTGCCTCCAGGCTACAGCATCACCAGCATGGCCGAAACTTACGATTTGTATAAATATGGTCAGGCGCTTTGGAAGGGCTTCAATCATGAAGAGCGGGGAGAGGGAACTTTTCAGTTCGATGAGGAGATAAAGGCAGCCTACGAGGTGGGATTTCAGCGTCCCAACTGCAATTTGGATATCAAGATCGCCGTGGTGGCTCCCAACGGTGATTTCGTCTCCTACTGCGGGATGTGGCAGGACCCGGCGATATCCGCTGCCCTGGTGGAGCCGGTGGCTACCGATCCGGCATATCGTCGCCTGGGTCTGGGCAGGGCTGCAGTCCTGGAGGGTGTACGGCGAGTCGGTCTGCTTGGAGCAGACAGAGCCTTTGTAGGATCCTCCCAGCAGTTCTACTACAGCATCGGCTTCAAGCCCTACTCCACCTCTACCTATTGGGCCCGCAGACAAGATTGAATGGGCAGCCAAGCTGGCCAAGCAAAAAAAGGTTTAGTACTATGGCAA
>WRDA01000087.1 GCA_009783675.1 Symbiobacteriaceae bacterium
GATCATCACCACGATGAAGGGGATGCTGTTTAGGATTTCGCAGATCCGCATCATAATCAGGTCGATGGTGCCACCGAAATAACCGGCTATGGCTCCATAGACGACGCCTATGATGATGTTAGCCGCCACGGAGACGATAGCGATGAACAGGGATACCCTGGCCCCACGAAACATCCTGGTGAAGAGATCGCGACCGAGATAATCGGTGCCAAACCAGAAGTACTCATCCTCGGCACCGCTGTAGATATAGTAATTGACCAGGATGTCGGCAGTCTCCACACCGAAGACGGTACGCAGATTGCGTAACTCTAAGATACAGCCCTCGGGATACATTTCCGGATCGTCGATCATATCCAGACGCCGGTTCTCCAGCAGATAACTGCCATCGGCGACACCCAGGTTTTCTAAACCCTGGATACGGGGGGGCATGTTGATGCGGTTGATATCCTGATCATTAAACCCGTAATTATTAAAGTTTGGTGCAAAGATGGCCAGAAGGATCACTACCAGGATGATCCAGAAAGCCGCTACCGAGACTCCACTCTTGACGAAACGCTGCAGGGCATCCTGGAAGAAGCTGATCGGTTGGGTCTGGAAGACCTCGTCTTTGATCCGTTCCGTGTTTAAAGGCTCGAACATATGGGCGGGGACCTTGCCGTAGACTGCAGGGGGATCCAGTTCCAGCTCTCTTGAATCGTCTTGCGGGTTCATTGTCTCGCCCCCATTCTGATGCGCGGATCAACGATTCCCAACAGGATATCCACCAGCAGGACGGCAATCAGGGAGACAAAGGAGTAGAAGATGAGGACGGCGATGGTCAGGGGATGATCCATGGCATTAATAGCATCCACCATGATGCCTCCCACTCCGGGAATGGCGAAGATCCTCTCGATGACCAGTGATCCTCCCAGGATGCCGACGAACAGACTGACCAGGATGTTCAGCAGGGGTACCATGGAGTTCCTGAAGGCATGGCGGATGATCGCCTGGGTGCGGGTTAAGCCCTTGGTCCTGGCCAGGAGCATAAACTCCGAACTGAGGGTTTCGATCAGCTCTCCTCGCAGGTATCTGGTGATGGTGGCGATCGGTCCCACAGCCAAAGCCAGGATGGGCAGGACGATAGCTAAAGCATAATCTTTGCCTGTAGCGCTGGCTTTGAAAATGATGGGGAACCAGCCGAACTTGAAGCCAAGATAATACTGCAGCATCGATGCGAAGACGAAGGAAGGCACCGAAATGCAAATGACTACGGCGAAAGAGATGACGTTATCGATCATCTTATTATGTCGCATGGCAGAGATGGTCCCGAAGACCACACCCAGGGGCAGGGAGATGATCAGGGAGATCAGATTTAAGGACATCGAGACGGGGATCCTGCTGCGTAGGATATCGAAGGCGGGTATGGCAGGGCGAATCTTAATAGAGGTACCCCAATCCCCTTCCAGGACGATACCCCTCAGAAAATAATAGAACTGTTCCATCACCGGTTTATCCAGATGATACTTGGCGTTGATCGCAGCCATGGCGGCAGGAGAGATATGAGGGTCCTCATACAGATTACCCGGCATGTAGCGAATGGCTACGAAAGAGACGGTGACGATGATGAAAAGAGTCACACCAAGCGCCACCAGGCGTCCAAGGACATACCTGACCATATCGGAACCTCCCATACATGCTAAAAATGCCGGTAACCGGATTGACCCGATTACCGGCACTGAACAGGGTTCTACTTAGTCAGGTCGATATCAGCCCACATGGTGCCATAGCCAAGTTCGGCATCATAGGGAATCGGCAGAAGCAGGCGTTCGCTGATGATCATGCGGCCCACAAAGTTTGTGATAGGGATAACCAGAACTTGATCCCTTAGTAGAGCTTCCATCTCCATGGTCAGCTCCACCAGTTTCTTGGGATCCATCCTGTACTCATCAGTTCTGGAGAGGACATACATGGCATCAAGTTCGGGACAGTTATAATCGGTAACATTGAGCTGTCCGCTGGGGGTAAAGAACTGGAACTGCAGGTTGGGGTAATAGAGGGTGGAACCCCAGGACCAGCTGCTGACACCGGATTCGTAGGTCGTGGGACCTTCAGTCCATAAGACCAGAGTGGAAGCATTGGCGGCTGGGAGACCTTTAAGGGTGATGTTGATCTTATCCTCGCCAAAGATCTGGGTCAGGGAGTTCTGCAGGTACTCCACCATATTTCTTCTGTCCACAGCTTGTTCGTTGAGGATTATCTCGAAATCAGCAGTGGTCAGGCCGAGTTCTTCCAAGGCGAGATCGTAGTATTCCCTGGCTTTGTCGGGGTTATAGCCATGATTCTCCGGATAGACAGCCTTAACTTCGGGCAGGTCTTTGTAGGAGACTCCGCCATAACCACCTGCCGTGCCGGGAATGATGGAAGCCCAGGGTGAGGAAAGCTGAATCTTTGCCATGGCTTCTCTATCGATAGCCCAAGAGATGGCCCGGCGGAAGTTGACATTGCTCAGGAGGGGATTGTTGGGGTTGGCCATATTGATGTTAAAGTAACCGACTTGTGCACTGGGATAAGTATGTAAACGGGGATCCTGTTCGTATTTGACGAAGGTGACGGCATCCAGATCCATGATATCAAGTTCGCCGGACTCGAACAGCTGCATCATAGCGCCGGTATCCGGCACGATGCTGAAGGATATTTTTTCGATCTTGATCAGATCTGCCAGAGGCCAGAGGTAATTTTTGGTATAGACCCGCTCGGAATCCACTTCCCAAAACTCCAGGGAGTAGGGGCCACTGGCCATGAAGCTGTCGATGCTGGTGGCATAGGTGGTGGAGGTGCGGCTGGCGTTCATCCCTGCTTCATAGAAAGGTTCGTAGACAGGAGAGACGCCTGTGAAGTGGCGGATGACCTCCTCCTGGGTATAGCGTCCGGCCAGAGTGAACTCCAGGGTGTAATCGTCGATCTTCTTAATGCCGACGTCTTCCCAGGTATAATCGGTACCCTCTTCTCCGGAGAGGTAGTATTCCTCACCGTTTAAGATGATGATGTCGTTGCTGAAGACCCAACTGCCCATGGGGTTAACCATTACAGGATCACAGGCTCTTTCGAAGGTGTACATCCAGGTATCGGCGGTGAACAGTTCTCCATTCTCCCAGGCCATTTTGGGGTCGAGAGGAATGCGCCATACTATGCCTTCGTCATCCATCTGAATGGGTAGTTCGGCAGCTGCTTCGGGTAGGTACAGCTGTTTCTTGGTGGTGGGGTTAATGGTAGCACGATAAAGTCTGGCGGAAAGGTAACCTCTGGCATTATCTTCGGAGATCCAGTTTCCGTTATGAGGGTTGACATTGCGGATATCCTGGGTGTCTGCCAGTCGCAGGATTTTCACATCCTGTGCAGGAGGAGGAGGAGCCGTAGTGGGGGGTGCGGATGTCGGTTGCGGCGGCGTAACAGGCGGGGTGGTATTACAGGCCACCATTGACAGAACCAGAAGCGGTACCAGCAGGGATACCAGCAGCTTACGAGTCATAGTCAGTTACCTCCTTGTTTTGTCGGAACATAATGATCTGTTCTCCGTTGACAGTTAATTTCCTTCTGACTGCATCATTATAGGTTGTAAGGTTATCTTACGGGGTGTGATCCATAGCACTCTCCCTGGCTGTCCGTCTGAGCTCCCGCAGGTAATCCTGCCATTCATGCTCAGTAATATCTCTATATTGCCCAGGCACAATGCTCCTGGTCTGTTTCAAGGTGTAAATCGGCGGTGAGGAGTCGGGAGAGACGCCGACAGGATCAATAGGAACAGCGGAGGCGGAGGATGACGGTTGAGCAGAGGTGGTGATGGAGGAAGAAGAGGGGAGGGATAACTGAGTCAAACTGATATTAATACCCATACCAGCACATAGCGGATTAGTCGGTATATAGTATGCATCCAGAGCAGGATCGACTTCAAGAGAACCTTTGTCACCTGCGATGTGTCCCTGCCAGGCAGCGAAGCTTCCTTTTTCCAGTATGCTTCCTGGTCGCAGGTCAGTGAAGGTTGCTGTCTTGTCGGAGATATAATAGCAGTTGTCATGCATAGCAGGGTTTCCGTCCAGGGCAGACATGCCACCGAGTTCATTGGCATAACGAATCTCGATCATCGGGCGGACAATGCTTTCAGGTTGGCAAACGAGGTTATGATGAATACTCGGGTTTATATTAGCAGGCCGCCCTGCGTAGCTTTCCCAATCCTGATATGTAAGCCCGAAGTAGATGGCACTGTGGTAGCGCCCGCCATTGACCACATTTATCAGGGTATTATTGTAAACCTGAGCATCTCTGGACCCATATAGGCCGATACCCTCCCAACCGGTGTCGATGACCAGGTTGTTGCGTACCACACCCCGGATATTTTCATAATAATGGGGATTCACAGACAGGTTAAAGAACTCCGGGCTGGTATCGAAGCCGATCATGATGCCGGCACCGTAAGCTTGCCTTATGAGGTTTTTTTCGATGAGGACATCGGTGGCACCACCTTTGGCATAGATCCCTGTCGAGCAAATATCATGGATATAATTGTTATGGACAATCATCCGGTCACCATTGACATTATCGATGCCCTCGGCGTTATCTTCGCCATTTTGCGGTTTACCGGCGAAAGCTTGACCGGAGTTGTAGATCTCGTTGTAGCGAATGGTGATATCGGTGCAGTTGGGCTTTACTTTGATGACATCGTAGCGGGAATCATGCAATTTGCAGTCTTCGATGAGTATGTTGGAAGCTCCTTTGCGATCTGCGGGATTACCCCAGTCCCATTTGGTCTCCATGCAGACAGCATAAAACCCGCCGATAACTTCGACACATTGCAATTTGCTGCCTGAAGAGTCTACATCGAAATAAACCCCGGAGTCCTCATTGTGGCCTGGCTTATAGGTGGTCAGATCGATGATGGCCCATTCACCTTTAGCGGATCGGATGGTGATATTAGGTTTGCGGATGCGGGTCTCGACTTCCTCGCGGTAGGTGCCTTCCCTCAGGATGATTGTGTCACCCGCTTTGGCGGCTGCCAGAGCCTTGTTTATGCTAGCGTAGGGTGCATCCTTAGATCCCGTGGCGGTGCTGTCATTGCCCTTTGGCGAAACATAGATACTTCCGGGTGGGTCATCGCTGTTATTATGGCGTGGTCCCACATTAAAAGGTAGGACTGCAGTAATATTACTGGCACTCGCTGCCGGGTAAGCGAAGGAAACACCCCACAGCAGCGCTATAGCTAACAGTACGAGCAGGCATCTCCGCATCAGGTTTGCCAAGTAATTGCCTCTTTTCCTGGGATTCTCTGAGGGTGATACCCTAACCCTGCGCCTGCTCACCGAAGATCTCCTTTTGTAAGCGTTTGGCGGTTGGCGTTGCGGCTATACCGCCCAGAGCCGTCTCCCGCAGTTCCGGGGGCAGCATTCTGCCAACCCTGAACATGGCATCGATAACCTCGTCTGCCGGGATGATAGAAACCATACCAGACAAAGCCAGGTCGGCGCTGCATATGGCGTTGATGGTCTGGCTGGCGTTACGCAGAGCACAGGGTACCTGTACCAGACCGGCGACAGGGTCGCAAACCAGGCCCATGCAGTTGATCAGGGCGAAACTGACGGCATTAGCCGATGCTTCATTTGAACCACCTGCCAGCTGAACAGCTGTCGCAGCTGCCATAGCTGCGGCTACACCACATTCAGCCTGACAACCGCCTTCTGCTCCGGCAACAGTGGCATTGCGAGTAATGATGGCGCCGATTCCAGAAGCAGTAAGCAACCCTTCGAGGACAGTGCGTCGATCCGAGTTGTACAGCTCTCCTACTGAGATGAGGACCGCTGGCAGGATGCCACAAGCTCCTGCCGTAGGAGCCGCACAGATACGCCCCATTGAGGCGTTGACCTCACTGCAGGACAACGCCAGCGCCATGGCGCGATTGATCAGGCTGCCGCTGATGGTGGAATTACGCTCCATATATGCCTGTTGTCTGCTGGCTATCCCTTCGATCAGCCCGCCGGCAGTCTGTAAAGCTCCAGTCAGAGCGCGATTGGCGGATTGGAACATGACTTCAAAATGCTCATCAAGTTTGGCGAACACTTCGCTTTCTGAAGTCCCGGTCAGGAGACACTCGTTTTGCAATATCGGCTGCCAGAGAGGAGCATCCGCGGCAACTTGTAGCAATTCGGCAATTGTATTATACATGAAATTTCTCCCCTGCTTTAGACATAAATCGAGGTTGCGCTGATCACTCCCGGGATAGCACTCACTCTGGCGACGACAGCATCGGAGATATCCTCATCAGTCTCGATGACGCAGCAGGCGGTTTCACC
>WRDA01000088.1 GCA_009783675.1 Symbiobacteriaceae bacterium
CGCATACGAAGGAGTATCTGCCCTGCCTGCTTTTCTCCTCGTCTTCATTACAATATCTCTATGAACCTTATCCCAAAGGCCGCTAATCCTGGCTCGGCGAAAGAAGCTATGCACTGTAGAGTAGGGCGGGTAGTCATGGGGAAGCCCTCTCCATTTGCATCCATTATCCAGCAGATAAAGCACAGCATTAACCAACGCTCTCTTGTGATGCGTGCTGTTAGGTCCCTGAGGAAAGAAGTCTTTGATCACATCCCATTCATCATCAGACAGGTCACTGGGATATCCTGTTGGTTTAAACACCGGATCTGCTCCAGTTGTGTTTAACTCTGGTCCTCGTTTACCCATATCAGCACCTCCAAATCAATGAGATGCTTCACTTTACAGATATTGATAAATAGTACAAGTCGGAATATGTCGGATTGTGTATATTATTGAATCTCAGCTAAACATTGTTGACCACACGAACATATCAGACCATTTTACCTTTGATTCAAAAGGTTGAATACAGATTCTAAGCGTGGACGACCTAGTAAAAAGATCACAGAGCGGGATTTTTAGTAGACAAACATGATGCTTACATCACCCGGAACAATGATAACCGTAGCGCCCCCGCAGCGCGTCTGCTATACTAGATGTGCCGGAGAGGTCGGTATTTCTTGACGCTGGAAAGCTCGGTTAGTAGACTGACACACCGTTCCTTATGCACCCGAAATTGTCGCGTTTCGAAAGAAATAGCACGCAGGGTAGATTACTTGTCTTTGTGGAACGGATCGGCAAGTAATCAAGAAGGAGCTATAAGAAATGTCTAAGGTGACCAAAAGAGAATCAGAGGGATCCGCACCGGAAGTAAGCGTCTTGTATGATCGTTGTGCCGGGATCGACGTTCATAAAGACAAGGTAACTGTATGCCTGATTTTTGGAAAAGACAAAGCAATTCGTGAGTTCGGGACGATGACTGGGGATTTACTGGAATGCATTGATTGGTTGGAAGACAGTGGTTGCGAAATGGTCCTTATGGAGAGCACTGGACCATACTGGAAACCAGTCTACAACATCCTTGAAGCTTATGAAATGCCTACACAAGTTGCTAATGCGGCAGCTGTAAAGGCAATTGCAAAGCGAAAAACAGATATTAAAGACGCAGAGTGGTTGGCAACTCTTGTCCGATATGGCCTAGTCAAAAACAGCTTTATTCCGTCAAAAGATATGCGAGAGAGCCGTGAGCTTGTTCGATACAGGAAATCCATTGTACAGGATCGTGCCGGTGAAATAAATCGCATCCAGAAAGTGCTAGAGGGTGCTAATATTAAGCTGAGTAGTGTTGTCTCTGATATTCAAGGAGTATCAGCGATGGCGATTCTGAGATTGATTGCTACCGGAGAAACTGATCCAAACATTCTGAGCGAGCAAGCTAGAGGCAGCCTCAGGTTTAAGATTCCTCAACTGCAGAAAGCCCTCTTTGGTAGTATAGGTCAACATCAGATGAAGATGCTAGTGTTTCAACTTGATCACTATGACTTCCTCTCCAAGCTAATCAGTGATCTTGATATTGAAATTAAAGAAAAACTGCAGACTGAGGATCAGGTTATTGAACAACTTACCAAGATTCCAGGCGTAGGCAGGCGTAGTGCGGAGGGTATTTTGGCAGAGATAGGGTCAGATATGTCTCGTTTTCCTTCAGCTGGTCACCTTACGTCGTGGGCTGGTCTAGTCCCAGGAATGAATGAAAGTGCTGGTGTAAAGAAACCAGCAAGTTTACTTCCGGGAAACAAGCATTTACGAACAGTTCTTATAGAGAGTGCTTGGGCTGCTGTCAGACAAAAGGGCAGCTTCTTCGCCGCCAAGTACTATCGACTAAAACCGAAAAGTGGAGCAAAACGAGCTATTGTTGCTACTGCACGTGCCATTTTGGTTACCATATATCACATGTTAAAAACTGGCACTACTTATAACGATCTTGGTGCTGACTACTTTACTAAGCTTGATCAAGAAAAGATCACCAAGCGCAACATCCGAGCGTTAGAGCGACAGGGTTATACGGTTCATTTGTCTCCGCTCTCAGCAACTTTAGCTTAACTTGCTTCTGTAGTTACCCCCCCATTGCAAGCCCATATGCAGAGATTGGGTATTGGTTTCGTGCGCCAAATCAACGCACTGGAACCCACGACACATAGGGAGTTATCAGGGTAGAAATAAATGGAAAAGTCAGGATATTTCACTTCATCTACGATTCGCGGGTTCCCTTTGGTAATAGCCTTGCCGAGCGTGACCTTGGGATGATGAAAGTGAAGACGAAGGTTTCTGGCACGTTTCGATCGGATCAGAGAGTAGTTATCTTCGCAGACTTATGTAGCTTTATTTCATCTGCTCGTAAGCAGGGATATGAAACATATGAGGATATATGGCTTATGCTATTGGGTGAGTTTGCGTTTAGGTGCTAGGCACCTGAATAGTTACTATATCGCGGATTTTAGACTAAAATCCGCGTTAGTACAACTATGTATCGAGCCGGAAACAGTCCATAATCCTGCGTTGTAACGGCCCAGCTTCTGTGAAGACATGGTCCGAGGGAGAGGAATAATGAAATCGCACGATACATTCCATGGCTTCCATGATCTCTCTGGGTGACATATAACACAGCTCCCTATCCGCCTTGAGAACCTTTCTCAGTTCGCTTATGAGCACCAGGGCGAGAAACTGAATAAACAGCCTGCTATCCATGGCCTCAGACGAGTGCACCCGTAGCCTTCTCATATCAAGAACATTCTTCAAATCATCGAAATAGTTCTCCACGACATCCTTCCGGCGATAGACGTCCAGGATGGATGCAGAACCCATTTCAATGTTGGTCATGATGCAGAAAAAACCTGCATAGCGGTTCCTGAACTCCCTTATCTCATTTTCGTTATACTGAACAGTCGGAGAAGACTCTGTTCCACTCAAAATGAAAAAACGGTCGTAATACTCCTGGTTAACCTCGCGGAGCTTTCGGTCTCCAACTCCTCTTTGCCTATACGGCCCTTATGATCTAATAGGTTCATTTTACCAGATCCATCGCTTTTGCACATTATGTTTTTTATTACTGAGTGAGTTAAGCTCCACGATTTTATTCTACTGCTCACCAGCCTCACTCACTCCCACCGTTCCCGCTCCAGCCTTAGCCCCAGTTCATCTAGTCGTTTCTTTCGCACTGGGTAATCCGGAATTGTGGCAGCGACAATAGACCAGAAGTCTTCGGAGTGGTTCATTTCTCTCAGGTGAGCCAGTTCGTGCATGATAACATAGTCGATTACATCGTCTGGTGCCATGATCAGGCACCAGGACAGGCAGATGGTTCTTCTGCGGTCGTAACTCCCCCATCTCGTTTTAGCCGAGGTTACCTTTACTGTTACTGGCATTAAACCCTGACTCTTAGCTATTTCCATTGTCAGTTCCGGTAGATAGTCCTGTGCTGCGGCTTTGAGTATGTGTATGCAGGCCTCTCTTAGCTGCTCTGAACTCAAACCCGGGGGAATGTGCAGTCGATGGTCATCGCGATCATCATCCTCAGTTTCTGCGGCGATCTCGATGTTGTAACCACGAAAGCTGATTTCATCACCATAGGCAAGTTTGAAGCTTTCGCGATTGGCAACGGTCTCTCTGGAGGCCCTCAGCGTCTTTTCTATCCAGCCTCGTTTAGATGCAATGAACTGTTCTATTTCGTAGAGTGGCATTCGCTGAGGAGCGCGGACAATCAGCTCACCGTCTTTGATCTGCAATGCCATTGTCCTGCGCTTAGAGCGGATAATGGTATAGTTGTAATCCATAGTTAACCGCCTGTCAGTTATACTGAACACCGATCGGGTCTCTCCCCTGTCGTATCAGATTAGTGTTCCCCTGCTCCTTGCAGAATACCTTCTGTTGTTACGACGCTTGCTGGTATACACAGACTTTTAGGGTTCCATCAGGTTTCTGACAGCGGATATAGAGCTGCTGACATCAGGGCATGAATACACTGAAGCTGGTGTAGCAGTTTACTGTCAGATGCAGGAAAACCTCATAGAACTGCTTGAGCATGAATAACCTTCCCTCCGAGATGCGTACAGGCATTCTCCATTCTGTGCTCTCCATGCTTACCAGTCCGTAGTCACTTCCCTCTTCGTATTCTATACTAATCTGACTGATAAGGGGATTGGCCTGCCGAAGTATTGCCGTGTTCACTGCTTTGCTTGTATCACCAGGAAAGACTGACATAAAGCCGACTTCATACCCCACGGCCTCGGCAATTCCTCGCAGGGGATACCACTTCATTCCCTGATCGTTAAAGGAAGGCGGGCATGGTAGTTCTATGGGGTTATCGAGCCCTTCCAGAGTGGAGAGCATCCCCTGCTGACCCAGTGTAAGGATGACCATTCCTGCGTCCAAACTGAACGCTTCCGGTTCGTCTCACCCTGCTTTTAGGACAGGAGAAGAAAGGAACACCATTATTAAGATTAGGACCAATAGAACGCTTCTTTTCATCTCAACACCTCCGAGTTTATTTCAAATAGCTCCCACACCTGACTTCAGGATCGGGTAGGAGGCTACCCATTAGTTGAGTAGCCGTCCTCCCACACCACCGTACGTACCGTTCGGTATACGGCGGTTCCAAAGTTTATGCAGCAGACAGAGCCAAATAATAGTCAGACATGGATATATATCCCAGTCTGGCTATTTCTGTATTAGTGAGAACACTGTTCAGCATAAGAGCAGACCGCCATACACCTTTACGGCAATTTGCCATTTCGTGTACTTTCCATTTGGAGATGCCGTATTTGGCAATCATCCTGTATCTGGTCTTTACTCTCTTCCACTGTTTCCAGTAGACAGCCCTGATCCGCCTCCGTAGCCATTCATCAATTTCCCTCAGTAGCTTCTTCATGTCGGCCAGCCTGAAGTAGTTAACCCATCCCTTTATGAAGCGGGTTATCCTTCCTGCTCTGCTTTCATTTCCCCATCCATTGCTCCTTGCAGTAAGAATACGCAGTTTTGCCTTCATCTTTGATATGGATTTTGGGTGTACCCTAAATCGACATAATTCTTTATGCCGATAAAACCCATATCCCAGAAACTTTACGTATCTGATGTGCGCTACCGTCGTTTTCTCACAATTTACCTTCAGGAACAGTTTCCCTTCGATATAAGGCACAATGTTGGTAAGCACCCGTTCCGCGCTTCGTTTACTCTTGCAGAATATCATCAGGTCATCCGCGTATCGCACAAAGTGTAAGCCTCTGCGATGGAGTTCCCAATCAAGTTCATTAAGAATTACGTTGCTAAGTAACGGACTCAACGGACCGCCCTGGGGTACGCCGATTGATGTTTCCTCGAACCTGCCCCTCTCCACGACTCCTGCACGCAGGTATTTGTGAATCAGCGACAATACCCGTCCGTCTTTTATTGTGCGCGATAGTACCTCGATGAGTTTGCTCTGGTTTACTGTATCAAAGAACTTTTCCAAGTCCATATCCACTACATAAACGTAGCCCTCATCCACATTCTTCTTACACTCCCGCAGGGCGTCATGCGCTCCGCGTTTGGGACGGAACCCGTAGCTGTTTTCGTGAAACTGTGGCTCGTATAGTGGAGTCAGTGCCTGGGCTATTGCCTGCTGCACCCATCTGTCCACTACCGTTGGTATTCCTAGCTGTCTGAACTTTCCTTTCTCCTCTTTGGGTATTTCTACCCTGCGGACTGGGTTGGGTTTATATTTCCCTTCCCGTATCGACTGGGCAATCTCTCTTTCACGAAGCAGCAGGTAGGGGCGAAGTATATCGACCTGCATCCTGTCTACTCCTCCAGCACCCTTGTTTCGCTCCACTTGTTTGAGCGCTACATCAAGGTTCCGACCGTCGAGTATCTGCTCCAGCAGACTGTCCGTCTGTTCTGTTGCATTGGTGGCGTTCGTTTCAGCCATCTTTTCACGCTCAGGCTCTCCTGTATACCCTCTCGGTTCCACCGATACTCTTTGCAGGCAGTCTTCTAGCCGAAGTTGGCAGCCTTCACTTACGTGTCCAGTAGCATTCATTTTCCCGTCACCTCCTAAGGTTCAGCCCTTCACTAAGCGTTATATACCGCTCGGCTACTATGGCTTCTGCTGACTTCTCACAGTTCGTTGTTACTACAGGTTTCATACTCCGTTTCCACCTGCCTGTGAGACCTCCCCGGGTTATTACTTGCTGGTAATAACCCGGGTTATCGTCAGTTGAGCGATATAACCAGTTGCCATGGGATTCACTGAAAAACCAGGCGGGATTACATTCTAACTGGTAA
>WRDA01000089.1 GCA_009783675.1 Symbiobacteriaceae bacterium
AGCTGCTCTTTGACGCCAAGTCCTCCGCCAAATCCAGTCAGAGATCCGTCCTTGCCTACGACCCGGTGACAAGGGATGATGATGGGGATCGGATTGCGGCTGTTAGCCAGACCAACTGCACGACAGGCTTTGGGATTGCCGATTTCTGTCGCTATCTGCTGATAACTTACCCTGCTGCCATAGGGAATGCGTTGCAAAGCAGCCCATACTTTTTCTTGAAAGGGCGTCCCTGTGGCTCTCAGAGGGAGATCGAACACCTTGAGTGATCTTTTAAAGTAAGCTTGTAACTGTTTTACGACCTCACGATCCAGGGCTGTCAGGTCAACCTCCTCTTTTAAAGCCGGAAGTTCTCCTGGCCACAAGAGACGGACGAGAGCTTCTCCTTCGGTTACTATACCCAAAGTCCCAATGGGAGTATCGCAGTAAGAAAGAGGCATAGCAGATCCTCCTTATTGATAGGGGGTCCAAACCCCCATTTGCTTGGGTAATATAGTATACATTCCGGGTATTTTACTCTTTCTCCTTTATAGTAACGAAAGAGTCACATAAACAAGATGCCTGAGTCAGTGACTCAGGCATCCTCTTTAATATGAACTACATAGATTACTAGCCGCGACGTGTCTGAGGAGCTGGTAGCTGTCCTCTGACCTGCGGTCGCGCTGATGGTTTCTCCCTTTCAACCCGACGTCCACCAATCTGAGGCTGAGGAGGACTGGTCCTTTCCTTAGGAGCGGAAGAGGTCTGACTCCCCAGGACTAGCGTACTCAACTCTTCCTGCACTTTACTCAGATCCTGCGCCTGGACCTCAAGTTCTACAGCCGAGGCAGAATTTTCTTCAGCTATGGCAGCATTGCTCTGGGTGACATCTTCCATCTGAGAGAGTGCGATGGTGATCTGTTCGATGCCCACCAGCTGTTCGTGACTGGCTTCATTGATCTGAGCAACCAGCCCGTTGAGTTCCTTATTCTTCTCGGAAATATCCTTTAAGGCCCTGTTGACCTCTGATGAACCTATGACTCCCTGGCGGGAGAGCACCAGATTGTGTTCGACGATAGCCGAGGTGTTGCTGGCGGCTTCCGTACTTCGACTAGCCAGGTTGCGAACCTCCTCTGCGACCACCGAGAAGCCCTTGCCGGCGTCACCGACACGTGCTGCTTCAACCGAAGCATTGAGGGCGAGGATGTTTGTCTGGAAGGCGATGTTATCGATGATGGCAATGATCTTAGCAATTTCTTCACTGGAACTCTCCAACTCACGCATGGAGATGATCAGATCCTCCACACGAGCCAATCCCTCATTGGCTGCTTCCAAAGCTTCGTTAGCCAGGGCCGCTACGGTCTCTGCGCTATCAGCATTTTGCTGGATCATGACCGCCGCCTGGGAGGCTGTCGCTGATGTCTCTTCGATACTGGCAGCCTGTTGGACCCCGCCCTGAGCCAGAACACCTCCGGAACCAGATATCTGAGTTGCCGAGGACAGCACCGACTGAGCCGAGGAGAATAGTTCGTCGTTCATCTGGACCAGAGTTTTGCTTGATCCGTTTATGAGATAGTAGAGGATGGCTATGGAAAGCAAGATGACGATGACCACTACCGAGACCATGGTAAAAAGCACCGAGAAGACTAAACCGTTAGAATCCTTCTCCGGTATTGCTACTGTAACCAGCCAGGGATCCTGTCCTGAAATGATAGTCAAAGGTGAGATGATATAGTTACAGACCCCGTTGACCGCTGCATCGAACGCACGCCGTTCTTTCGTTGTCCCAGTACGCATGGCATCTTTCAACCCGGTAGTCAGTTCCGAATCGGTAGTGAAGACATTTTGGCCGATCATTTTAGCATGGCTGTGACCAAGGATGGTTCCATCGGAGGAAAGTACCATCACAAATGCATTAGGAAATAGATTGAACTCCTGCATGACAGTCATGCTCTGGACATCTGCGAAGTTCATTTCGGCAGCGATGAAGCCAATGGTCCTGTTGCCGGACTTTATTGGCACAGCAATCTGCGCTGTGACCACGGATCCTCTCACGGCAGGAGGGGTGATCAACTCACGACCATCCCGGACGACTTGATAGAGACCGCTGCGCTGATGATCATTGGCGGAAACTGTCGTTACTGAATAGTTGTTACCAGACTTGACGATATGGGGAGCAAAAATGCCTGTACTATCATGGAAACTCTGACTTGCAAACTCTGTATCCCTGCCATCGAAAGCGTCAGGCTCAAAGTAGAGGGTAAATCCATCGATCAGGTGATTATCACCGAGGACTCCTTCACAGGAATCAATCCAGGTGTTACGGTCTGCTGATCGGTTTGCGATTTGCTCTTCCATGATGGAACCCATTGTACGCACGACTGTCAGGATATCGGTAATGTCTACATCCATCTTTGCTGCAAAACGATCCGCAGCATCCTGGGCATCAGTGTTACTGGAGTTGGTGACATAGGAGCTGAATAAGAATCCTCCCACAACGATGAAGATGGTCACTCCGATGAGTAGAGTTATGGTAACGGGTAGAATCGTTTTCCATTTAAAGCTCATACGTGCCATGATCTTACCCTCCTAAGAGATCGGTCAGAATCGTGAGAACAGTCCCGCTAGAAGCGATTATCTTTCTCCAGCGGAATAACTTCGTTTGGTGAGACGATGTGAGGTTGACCTTTGGGTGGTGGAGTCGGAAGTCTGCGTTCAGCTGTCTGCGGTGTTCGCACCCTGGGCTGAGCCGCACGCTGCTGTGGTGCAGCAGGAGCTTTGGTTTTTACTTGGGCCTTGACCCGCGGAACCACATACTTACTGCCACCATTAATCAGGGCACGCAGGCGAACCATGAGTTCATTCAGATAATCAGCCTGGGTCTTGAGCTCACTGGAAGCAGCGGAGCTCTCTTCGGCTACGGCAGCATTGCTCTGGGTGATATCCTCCATTTGGGAAAGAACGATGTTTATTTGCTCCGCAGCGGAAGCCTGCTCCTGTCCAGAAACGCTGATCTGTTGCATCAGGTTGTAGACTTCAGTATTCTTGACACTTATATTCCCTAGGGCAGCTCCCACCTCGATGGAGGAGTCAACTCCCCTGCGAGAGAGATCCAGATTACGTTCGATGATTTGGGCTGTACTGCTGGCAGCTTCCGCACTCTGATGCGCAAGTGAACCAACTTCAGAAGCTACAACGGCGAAACCCCTGCCGTCATCACCGGCACGAGCCGCTTCCACTGCGGCATTGAGAGCGAGGATATTGGTTTGAAAAGCGATATCATCGATAATCTTGATGATTCTGCCAATTTCATCGCTGGAATGTGAGAGCTCCTCCATGGAAGAAATCAGCTCGGTTACCCTGGCATGACCCTTCTCCACGGCAGCTGAAGCTTCCTCTGAGAGTTGCAACGCCCTCTGCGTGTTGGCAGCAGTGTTTTGGACCATCTGAGATGCCTGGTTCATAGTGGCAGAGGTTTCCTCAATCCCGGCAGCCTGTTGGATGCCTCCCTGAGCCAGGACATCGCTGGCGGCAGCGATCTGGGTAGAAGCACTCAGGACTGCACTGGCTGAAAGGCTCAAACGATCATCGATTGCCAGGAGAGATCTGGAAAAACCGTTCATGTTCAGAAAGAGCACCAGCAGAGTTGCGATAAGGGTCAGAACCGCTAAAACTACGATGACAATGACCAGGAAACTGGCATTTGCGTTGACTACACTTGCCGGCATGGTGATAAGGAAGAAAAGGTATTCCCCAGTCTCGGCAACAGTAAAAGGAGCAACGGCATAGAAACCTTGCTCCCCGAAAGTAGTGGAGTACCCTTCGAAAAGTTGCACCTGATGGTCGCGCAGAGCCTCCTGGGTCTTAGCGGCAATCTGGCGATCCATTCTAGCTATGACATTTGTGCCTACCATGCTGGCAGTATTGGACACAGCAACCTGACCGTCCAGGTCACAGAGAGCGCTCAATCCTTTGTCACTGCCCAGAACAGCATAACTAACCAGGAATCTTGTCAGAGCATCCAGCCTGAAGTTGGCTGCTACGAAGCCAATGGTTTGCCCGTTAACTACGATAGGATCTCCCAGAGTGATGATCCATTTCCCCGAATCCATATCTAAGTAAGGGCCGGACAAAGTCTCGGACTTCGCCATCATTAAATTCTGATAATAAAGATGGCGACGATGAGAGTTGGCATTGACCGTGCTCAGGGATATCGATCCTCCATCGACTGTTACATAAGGAGCGAAAATCCCACTTGGATCATGAAAAGCCTGGTTACTGAACTCCTCATCCCTGCCATCGAATCTGTTCGGTTCGATATAGATAAATATGGCATCGATCGAGTGGTTCTGACGCGCTAAACCTTGCAAGATACGCACCCATGCCTCCCGGTTTGCCTCACCGCTGACGATATCGCTTTCGAGAACGGGCGTCATGGTACTGACAGCTGTAAGCACCTCGGTAAGAGACTTGGTGACATGGCTGATCATCTCATGAGCTTCGAAGAGCAGACGATCGGAATCGATGGAGTTGAGAGAACTGAAGGCAGAGGAAGCAGTAAAGAAGGTCATCACCGTAAACCCGATCGTCAGGACGATTAAAGTAGGTACGATGGTACGCCATTTAAAGCTTAATCTGGACATTGGCACCCTTCCTTTTCTGTAGCATTAGTGTGTTCATTGTAACGATGGGGCCCAGATGATTTAAGCAGCAATATTATACTCGTCAGACGACTTTCTGTCTAGCCCAAAACCTGCTTCGGGGATAACAAGTGATCCCCTCGCACGTTTTGGCTAGACTGATCCAAGATGGGGACTACTAGTCCCCATTCCCCTAAACGAGAGACGACGCCTATCGCCGATCGAGCTACGCAGAGCGTAGCATTGCCCAAAACCTGCTTCGGGGATAACACCCGAAAACCTGCTTCGCTACGATCGCTTGATGTTAGGGCTTAACCCAGCTCTGCCAGTTGGAGATGATGGATGCGATCATTCGGATCCCGCTGAGAATTGCTGTCTGGTTCTCCGCATTTCGTTCCTTACCTCTCCCCTGGGCATCGAAATAAACTGAAGCCAGGGAGGCGACAGATACTTTCCCTGTTTCCATCACGATACGGATATTCTCCATCAGCGTCCAGATATCCGGTCCATCAGGTTCAGGTGTGTTGACACTTGGCAGATAGAGTGAATCTACTATATCGGCATCGATGTGCAGATAGAGGGTGTCAACCTGTTCAGCCAGACGACCTGCAATCAGACGCCAACTATCCGTATCGTTGAATGCCGAGGTGCCCACAATAGTCAGTTCCCGATCCCTGATATTGTCCATCTCAGTGGCATCGAAGGAACGAGCATCACTAAGAAGAGCATAACGATCTTCGAATGCAGGGTCCAACCCGCAACTCTGACGCCACTCGCTGAGACCGTAGCCAAGGATGGTGGCGAAAGGCATACCTCCAAGCATCCCGGAGGGTGATGTTGCTGGTATGTTCAAGTCTCCATGAGCATCCAGCCAGATGATTCCCGTCTTGGCTGTCGAGCCGAAGGCGCGTCGGATCCCTCCGGCCACTCCCGGAGCTTGCACACAGGTCCCGCCAGTTACAAAGACAGCCTTACCATCGCGCAACCCTTGGCAGACTCTGTCAGACACAAGCCTGGTCAGTTCGAGATATGCCGTATCCTTTGCTGTTATACTCTCATCTAAAAGAAGCTCCTCCAGTTCGACTTCCACTCCGGCTTTGTGATAGACACCACAGAGGTGGTAGTCATCCAACTCCCGTGGCCGCGGGACAACCCCCAGCGAACTGCGGACAACCTTGTCCCGGGTCTCAGGAGTCGTCCCCAAATAAACTCCGGATGCATTGAGCAATTCGATGACTCGTAATCCTGATAATTTGGACATTATAAGATCCTCCTGCTGATTATAAAATCATTCTTGCTTCTTCATTCGCCTTACTAGCGCCGTTTCCTCCCTATTCCATCCTTGTTGAAGCTCTCAAGCTTCATAATTATTATGGTAGGAATCCTGTGACATCATAGCGAAACACGTATGAGAACGGGCTTGCTATCCGGTAAGACCCCATATTATGAGGACGGTGTAGCCATGATAGGAAATCCCCATTTAAGGATCCGCGTCATGATGATCCTCTCTGTATGGCTGTTGATCATGACCCCCTTACTCCGTGGGGATGATGAGATCGAAGACCAAATGATCATCTACTCCGAATCTGCAATTCTAATGGATGCTGTTTCCGGTCAAGTCTTATATGCCAGGGATATGCACCGCCCCTTAAAACCCGC
>WRDA01000090.1 GCA_009783675.1 Symbiobacteriaceae bacterium
GGGGTGTAGGCTAGTGGAGTAAGAATCTCGCCGAGTGCTGCGAACATATCGCTCTCCGATGAATTGACGCAATCGGGTCCAGTGTCTATATGCATCACATAACCGGTTCTTATATCATTGCCAGGCAAATCTCTCGGCTTCGATAGTTACAGCAGTGATTGGTCTCTTGCCTAATCCACTACACGTAAATACCCTGACCATATGTATCCTAATAATATCCTGCCATCCTACAGCGCACCATCCGTCGGAGACCAAATCCCGATAATATACGACGGCATCTGGTATAAGCATGAATTTCATAGAGCCTCTGTTTTTCGGGTGTGCAGAGTAAATTGTTTCGGTGCCATGTACCTGAAGTATGCTGTTAGCTTTAACAGGCTTCAAGTTGCTGCTAAGCAAATACCCTTCATGGCTTGCGAACTTTACATAGCAAAACTCTTCAGATATAGACCCAAAGACCTGCACGAGAGCACCCTTCTCAATTGTTCCTAGAGACCGAGCACCAGCTTTGGCAACGGTTCGCAGCTGCATCGCCTCTATTGTGTAATAGGCATTGGTCTGAGCTGATGTACCATTACCTAACCTATACAATGAAATAAGCGAAAGGATGATGATGATTATCAATGCGACAGAAGAGCTAGATTCACCATGTGTTCCTTGTCTGTTCCTCGGGATATCCTGATAAGTAGGCTGACTATATGGTAATTGCTTTTCCGCTATCCATTATCGTTGCTGTATAATAAAGTATGGTTTCTCTAATAACTTCTTTCTCGGTATGCTCTCCTCGCTCCCTACCTCCCCTCTCCCTTCGCATTCCTTGACCTGCCTGTGAAAGGTAAGGTGGAAACCTCTCAAGCAACTTGTGCATGATAGCCTGAGCGATGGCAACTTGTTCTTCTGGGTTATCTCTGCCCTTATCTGCAACGTCCTACTCATCTCCTCTGCAGCGGGCTGCCGAATCGCAGGCTGCGCTCCGTAGCATATCCCTCGAACTGAATGATGTATTTGTGCTCCTCTTCGTCGACAACGGAGATGCGACCGGTGCCGAAGATGGGGTGGAAGATCGTGTCATCCACGCTGAACTGTTTTTGCTGCAGGCTGGTCTGGCGCTGGACCAGGCGATTGGCCTGGGCTTCCAACTCGGATCGCAGTGCAACTACATACTCCAGGTTCTCCTTGCCGACATTGAAGACGAATCGGGAGGGATGGCGAAAGCCTTCGTCAATATGGTACCCTTCCGCATCGCTGAGGGACAAACCATACTCCGCTCTGGTCATAGCCACATAGGCAAAGCGACGTTCTTCTTCCATCTCTTCTGGAGTAGTCGTGTTGCGGGAAGGAAAGATCTCTTCGTTTAGTCCACAGACGAATACGAAAGAGAACTCCAGGCCCTTGGCAGCATGAATTGTCATTAGACGCACAGTTTCTCTGGCTGCCGATCGGTCTTCGCTGGTTAACAGGGAGACATGGTCCAAATAATCCTGCAAGCGGACATCCTCTCCGGCGGTCATCTCGTAATCGTAGATCCCCCGCTTTAGCTCTACCAGGTTATTCAAGCGATCTTCGTCCCCCTGGGCCTCAGCAGTTCTTCGTAGCCGCTTTCCAGCAACAGCCTCTGCAGAAAACCGGAAACCGTAGATCGGAGCGGCACCGCTTCATCGAGATGATTGAACGCTGCCGCTTTGATTATCATCAGATGACAGTTTTTGGCATAAGCTGGTTGATTAAGGATCAGGGTTTCTAATCTCTCCTCCAGCAGATCGGATACCTGTAAGATCAGCTGGCTGTCTAAGATGAAGTAGTCAGTTTCGATGCTCTGCCTGACACCGCCCTGAGAGATAACCATGCCAGCTAAGATAGCGCTAACTCCGGTTTTATAACTTTGTCTAAGAGCTCCAGGCAGTCACCTGCCTCGATAGAGTTTTGGCCACCATATAGGGTTGTCTGCCCCACAATACAGCGTATCTCTCCGGTGCGGTTACCTTCCTTGTCCCAGGAATAGGTGGATAGTCTGTTCTGGTTTTGGTTGGCGATTATCTCTAAGTAGTGGGTTATCGGTTCAGCTTGTCGTAGGCATATGCTTCGCTTTCTTCATTGGGGCAGCTCTTACCGATGGGGTTGCCTTTGGGGCCATAGGTGAAGCTGCAGGTCTAGTCTGGTATATCCCACTCATCCAGCGATTTGAAGGGCATCTCCATTTTGCTGGCAAAGAGTTCAGCCCATGAACCAGGAACACCATAATAAGTAAGCTTTGGAGATGCGAAAAAAACATGATCAGATAAGGTCTGGATTTCCTTCTCTGGCAGCCTGACTCTCTCCAGATTTGGACAATATGAAAATGCTGCGGCACCTAAGTATCTGAGGGTTTCCGGTAATTTTACTTCTCTAAGCTCGTTGCACTTTGTAAATGCCATATACCCTATTAGCCACAAGCCATCATTGAATGTGGCTTCCTTTAGCGACTCACACTTGGCAAAACCTTGAGGAAATATCTCCAGCAGGCTGCTAGGGAATGTAACATGTTCCAGGTACTTGTTAAATTCAAATGCATCTGCGGTTATATACCTTACTCCCTCAGGTATTTCAAAGAACGACTCCGGTTTGCTCGCTGGGTACTGAAGTAAATCTGTCAGTTTCTTAGTGAACAATACTCCGTCGACGCTGGTATACTCCGGGTTTTCAGGATCTACATTTATACTCTCCAGTGCATGATTTGCTGTAAAAGGGCTTCTTGTAAACAAGGGAAGCTCCATCATCATCTCCGAAGTTCTGTAACGCCAGCGTTCTTCACTATAGAACTCTATTAGGGTCACATTCTTCGAGATGTCAATGGACTTAAGTGAGAAACAAGCAGCGAAAGCACTGTAATCAATCATTGTTACACTTTCGGGAATGTACACGCTGGTCAGCGCCGGACATGCATAAAAAATGCCACTGGGAATTATAGATAGTCCTTCTGGTAGTTTTACTTCTTTAAGCTGACTGCAGCTGGAAAAGGCATAACGACCTATAGCTGCCACAGTATCAGGTATATCGATCGATACCAAGTTGGATGCAGCAAAAGCATTATCGGCAATGGATAGTATCCCGCAAGGTATCGTATACCTGTTGTCTAGCCTCCTTGGGGGATAATGAATGAGAGTCGTTCGATCTTTATCGTACAAAACCCCATCTATATCCGAATAGTACGCATTAGCCTCTGAAACTACGTAGTTCGTAGCCCAGAGTGAGACTAAGGAATTTATTTCGTTAACCGACGCGGAAATGTAGACCACTGGTGTAACGTCGCGTGAGTTACCTCGACTATACTCGACACTCAGTTTCCTGTTTCTAATCTCAATGCTTTGCAGATTCTCGTTATCGCCGATTACAGAGCGGTTCATTTGCGTAACTTCCCAGAAAAGAAAGTGCGTAGGCAGGACAATCTCAGTTGCTTCTCCTCTATATTCGGTGACCTTAGCTTCTGTAATGCCTATTATTTGGAAGCGATAATCACCATATGGTATCGTTACAGTAGATAGATAATCTACAAGTAGGGCTAAAAGAGAGAGAGAGAAATAGCATATCAGGAACCTAAGTACCTTAGTTCTACGAGAAACAGGTTTTCTTATCTCACTTGAGTTATTATCAGAAGCATCGGGTGTATTGTGGAGAGGTTCTGTGTCATGTGTTTCCTGATTCATGATGCTACTTACCCATTCGTGGTTAATCAGGAAGTTGAGCGCCTGGAGCTCCAGGGAACAGGGGAAGATTATATTCTAACGGCAACTCGTCCACGGTCTTTTTGAGTAATATCGATGACACCACGTCTGCCGTAGCTTCAAGATAAAACGCATCGAAGTAATCATGTCCGGAATTTACAATATTCCAGTGTGTTTTAAATGGGTCTAACCCGAACGAAAGACGTCGTAGTATGGGGTAACCCAGGATGCGAAAAGGATCTCTTACTCCATATATTGCCCAGTAATCATACTCCCTATAATTGTTAAAGAGGAAAGCAGGAACACCGAAATAGATTATAGTGTTAATAGAGGCACCATATTTATCCAACTCACCAATAAACAATTGATTTCTTCGCAGTTTTGTTATTGCTCTGTCTGTCGCTGTTCCCCCGCCACTAAAGGCAACGAAGTTAATCTCTTCTCCTGGTTTAAGCGGATTCTTTTCCAGATCCTTCAGGATAAACGTAACCATCTTCTCAGAGTTCCAGACCGGTTCCGCCGATAGCGAGGTAACAACCGATGACTCGATAGGGTTACCCGTACTGTCGAACAGTCCGTCCTGAGGTATATTTGCATAATAGATTACTTGGTAGTCAGTATTGGGATCCGGGCCTGATGTCCCCCATTCTCTTATCACTTGAAAGCCGCCGGATAGTCTATTTGTATTTGTAAATAAGCCTATCACAATTACATCATCCACGCCACGTTCGGTCAGCGCTTCCACGAACATGTTAAACTCTGCAGGAACACCTGAACTAGTATTGTTGATACCGTTCATCACATAGGTTCTCAACCCCCAAGGATCCACCCAGGTCACCGGGTTATTGCCCACATAGGCATACCAGTTCAGACCGCTCTTGATGGGATCTTTTGCCATGAAGTGACGGTTGTTTGCGTCGTAGAACCTGTACTGGGCGAAATACTTGTCCAGAATATAGTCGAAGGTATACCCGGTGTAGTCAGCCAGGATGTCTAAGCCCTTGTCGTTGTTGTTGAGCTTGCTGGGCGATATCGCTGCTCCGAATAAGTCGTAGTCAATAGCCGCAAACTGGTTGCCGTTGTCCTTGCTGTAGCGTATGCTGGTGCCCATTACTACCACGTGGACATAGAGCTTGCGTTCCATGTTGCCCTGTCCGTTGTTGCCGGGATAGTGTTCGGTAATCTGCTCCAGCCTTAGGGTACCAGCGTAGATGTGCCTCTGCACAGTCTCGTTTAGCTTGTAGATAACCAGGTCTCTGCCTGTGCTGCTGGTGTAGTCGGGGACAAACTGCCGGGTTAGCGGTCCGCTGGGAACTATCTCCTTTTGCTGCACCCGATACCCCAAGCCGTTGTAGGTATAGTGGCTCTTTTCGTTCTTCCAGTTGGTGCCTTCCACCATACGGTTGGTGCCATCGTATACATAGCTGCTGTTGACATTTAAGCTCTGGTGTCCTACTTCGCTGATCAGGTTACCCCTGAGGTCATAGCTGGAGACGATGTCCTTGCTGTTGTTGCTGTTACCGACCTGCTCTTTCTTTAAGGTCAGCTGGTTTAGTTTGTTGTACTGGTAGGTATAGACTTCCTTCGAGCCGTTACCAGTGTTGCCGTTGCCACTGCCTACGGCTCTCTCTTCATGTACCAGATTACCTAAGCTGTCATAGACGAAGTTTGTCTTTACTTTGTTAGGCTCTAAAGCTTCAGTTACCCTGTAGAGAGCATCGAACTGGTAAGCGAAGGTGCCGGTAACCGGATCGTCGGCATTGATCTCCATTCCTGTGGCGATAGTGCTGAGGATGTCGAAAGCAGTATCGGGATCGTTATTCAGCAGGTTATCCAGAGCCACCTCGATTACCGTGGCGGCAGTGAGTATTTCTGCGGAGCTCAGGACGAAGTAACCTACCTCGATGCTTTGGGCTCCACTGCTACCCTCCTGAAACTCCTGCATCCCGATGATGGTATCGGCTAACTCCTGGCTCATGATCTCGTAGAGGTAGTTGGTGTACTCCGCTAACTCCATCTCTTCGCTATCCGATGAACCATCTCCACCGGAGCTTTGGCTGCCACCACTTCCCGAATTGCCGTAGAATTGGTTGGTCTGCCCCACATTGCGGCGAATCTCTCCGGTGCGGTTGCCTTCCTTATCCCAGGAGTAGGTGGTTAATCTGTTCTGGTTTTGGTTGGCACTTATCTCTAAGTAGTGGGTTACGCGGTTTAGTTTGTCATAAGCGTATGTTTCGCTCTCCCCATTGGGGTAGCTCTTAGCGATAAGGTTGCCGTTAGGGTCGTAGCCAAAGATGAAGATGCCGTTGTCCGGATCGCTGGTTTGGACTATCCTGTTTTCGGCGTCGTAGGTGTAGTCTGCCGTGGTATTATCGAGATACTTTATCTGGGTCTGGTTGTGTGCCGGGTCGTAGCTGTACTTTACTATCCTGCTGTTGGGGTCGGTGATCTGGGTCAGCTGGTTAAGCAGGTCATATTGGAAGGTGGTAGTCCCCGTCCAGTCGGTCATGGAGATGAGTTCACCTGTGCCATTGTAGAGATAGTTTACCTGTTTGCCACC
>WRDA01000091.1 GCA_009783675.1 Symbiobacteriaceae bacterium
GCTCTGCGCAACAGACAGGGTCTGATTGTCGGCTTAACTCTGCGAGTCGGTCGTGCCTTATACGGTACTATCGAGATGATTCGCGATATCGTAGAATCCTCTGCGAGTCTCATGCTCCTGGGTAAACCAGGGGTGGGGAAGACGACGCTGCTCAGAGAAGCCGCCAGGGTAGCTTCTGATGAGTTGCAAAAGAGAGTAATCGTGGTGGATACTTCCAATGAAATTGCCGGGGACGGAGATATTCCTCATCCGGGGATAGGCCATGCCAGACGCATGCAGGTAGCTCATGTTGCCGAACAGCACAAAGTGATGATCGAAGCCGTCGAGAATCACATGCCTGAAGTTGTGGTCATCGATGAAATCGGCACTGCCGAAGAAGCGCTGGCTGCTCGCACAATTGCCGAGCGTGGGGTACAATTGATCGCCACCGCTCATGGCCTGACCCTGAAGAATCTTATTAAGAACCCCACTTTATCCGATCTCATCGGTGGTATCCAGGCAGTGACCCTGGGTGATGATGAGGCGCGTAGAAGGGGTAGCCAAAAAACAGTGCTGGAACGTAAGGCCTTACCTACATTTACAGTACTCATCGAGATTCAGGATCGGGAGACGATGGTGGTACACCATCAGGTAGCGACATCAGTGGATCTGCTCCTGCGCAATCAGGAGCCTCAGCCGGAGACTCGCATTCGCAAGGGCGATGGCAGTTGGGAGCGGCAACGGGACAACCTGGTTCTGCAGCAGGAGGAGGATTTTCGCCAGGCTGAGCAGGTCCTTAGCAGAGAGAAAGCTCAGCAGTATCAGCGTCAGGCTCTGGCAATCTACTCCTTTGGTGTCAATCGTTCTCTGATCGAACGTGCCATCTACAAACTATCTTTGCCGCTAAAGCAAACCAGGGAGATCACTGAAGCGGATGCTGTGATAGCTCTGAAAGCTCAGAATGTTCAGCGGGGAGAACGTCTGCTGAAAGCATACGAGCGAGGTTTACCGATCCTGACTGTACGTTCGAACACTCCGACTCAGGTGGAGACGGCTCTGAAGTCGCTGCTAAAGCATCATCCGGATCTTCGTGAAATGGCGAGGAGTGGTTCATTTCTCAATCCCCTTGAGGAAGCTGAACAGGCTATCGAACAGGTGGTCATCACCATGAAACCAATAGAGTTAAGGCCTCAGGATGCTTATATGAGACGTCTGCAACATGAACTTGTCGAACAATCAGGACTTCGTTCCCGATCGAATGGTGAGGAACCACAAAGGCGAGTGGTCATTTATCCGTAAGAGGATTTAGGATTTAGGATTTGGGATTTAGGATTTGGGATCTGGGATTTAGGATCTAGGATCTAGGATCTAGGATCCGGGATTTAGGATTTAGGGGTATTGGCAGTTCATGGTGGAAAAAAGATTTGCTCCTCTGTTGATTTGAGGTTATAATGTCTCTGGGCGGCGACAGAAACGACATGAAAGTCACTTGTCCGACTGCCTGTTACCTGTTGAAGCAAGACATATTGCACATGTTCATAACATCGATTGATCTTGATGGTAAGTGGGGGTTGCAATCTTGAGACGGATTCCCTTTAGTAGAATACGCCCTGGGATGACTCTGGCGAAGGGTGTCTATTCGGCATCATCCGCCGCACTCTTGTCTCAGGGTGTTACTCTGACTCCCAGGCTGATCGATCTGATAAAAAATGCTGATCTGGCAGCTGTCATCGTAGAGGATGATCGCCTGCAGGATATTCCGCAACCAGAGTTTGTAAAGGAAGAAAGCTTATTTAAGGCCAGTGCAGCGGTATTGGAGCTTTGCAGGCAAGCACGCAGCGGTGTCGAACTGGACATTGCCAAGGTGCGTCGTACCGCTTATGAGTTGGTCGACGAAGTAACGGCGATTCCGGTGGAAGAGCAGTTAGTTGCGGTACAGATCAACCGTACTGTCAATGACTATCTCCCGGAGCATTTAGTTCAGGTAGCTATCCTGGCTATTGCCGTAGGTCGGCTAAGGTCTTATCGCGTGGAGCAACTTAGAGAGCTGGCTATGGCAGCTCTCTTGATGGATATCGGTACCATGAGCATCAGTCAGACGGTTCTGGAGAGCAAACGCCGTTACTCTCGAGCCGAGCAGGATGAAATGAAAAAGCACTGTGTTCAGGGATATATTATGACCCGCAGGTATCTGGCTGTACCGCTTAAATCGGCGATTGCGATCCTGCATCACAGCGAACGATATAACGGCTCCGGATATCCTCAGGGGTTACGTGGTTCCGAAATCAGTGAGTATGCTGGTATTTTAGCCGTATGTGATACCTACGATGCTCTGATCACCGACAGGAGTTATCGGCGACGTTATCTCTCGCAACAGGCTTTAGGTATTCTGAGTGCAGGTATAAATCAGACCTTCGAGGAAGATGCTGTCAAAGCCTTTTCTCAAATCGTGGCACCCTATCCGGTGGGAGCCCTGGTGGAGTTGAACACGAGGGATACCGCCATAGTCGTTACAGTGAACCGTGAGAACAAGCAGCGTCCGGTAATTCGCCTGCTCCTCGACAGGCGTCGTTATGTTATCGATGGCGTCATGGAGATCGATCTCCAGGAGGCTCCCGGGATCTCTATCGTCAAGATGGTCGAGGATATTGCCGTCCCGGTGATGTGGAAATCCTTACTGTTCTAGGGCGATGTCAGCATTCGTTCATCTGCATAATCACAGTGAATACAGCTTACTAGATGGCTTCTGCACCGTTGAGGAGCTGACACAGGCAGCTCAGGCAGCTGGGAGCCCGGCTATTGCGCTGACGGATCATGGCGTGGTCCATGGTTTGGTTTCTTTCTACCGAGCGGCGCGTAGCGCCGGGGTTAAGCCTATTCTTGGCTGCGAGCTATATGTCACAGAGCAGAGCAGGTTTGAGAAACGCAATAATAGCAGGAACGATCTGTATCATCTGGTTTTCCTGGCTGAGAATGAAATCGGGTATCATAATCTGCTGCAGCTGAGCAGCCGAGGCCATACTGAGGGGTTTTATCATAAACCGCGGGTCGATGCAGAGCTCCTGGAGCGCTACAGTGAAGGGCTCACCGTACTCAGTGGCTGTCTGTCCGGAGAGATACCCCAGCTGATTCTCAGAGACGATCTGTCAGGAGCACGTCAGCTGGCTCAGCATTACGCGGAGCTCTACGGACGGGAGCATTTTTATCTGGAGTTGCAAGATCATGGTTTAGACGAAGAGCGACAGGTAAATGCAGAGCTCTTGCGACTCTCCAAAGATCTGAGTATTCCCTGTGTCGCCAGCCAGGACACCCATTACCTCAGGCAGCAGGATGCACTTCCTCATGATTATGTTCTCTGTGTACAGACCGGAGCTCGTCTTAACGATCGCAATCGCATGCGTTTCCCTAATGATCAGTTCTATCTGCGCAGTCCGGAGGAGATGAACAGGCTCTTCGCCGAGTGTCCTTCAGCTGTGGAAAATACCCTGCGAATCGCCGAAAGCTGTGACTTTCGCTTCGCTTTCGATCGTTTTCATCTGCCTGAATACCCACTGACTGCAGGCATAGATGCTGAAACCTACCTAAGGTCTTTGGTCAGAGACGGTCTGATTAAACGATATGGAAAACTCTTGCCTGCAGCGGTCAGCCGGGTAGAGGAGGAACTGGCTGTCATCAGTCAGATGGGCTTTGTCGGGTATTTCCTGATCGTCTGGGATTTCGTACGCTTCGCTCACGAACAGGGGATTCCCGTGGGTCCTGGCAGGGGTTCAGTCACCGGAAGTCTGGTAGCTTATGCTCTGGAAATCACTCAAGTCGACCCCCTTTCCTATGATCTTATTTTTGAAAGGTTCCTCAATCCGGCGAGGGTAACCTTGCCGGATATCGATATAGACTTCTGTTTCGAACGCCGCGGAGAGGTCATCTCCTATGTAATCGGTAAGTACGGCAAGGATAGGGTGGCTCAGATAGCCACCTTCGGCACCCTGGGAGCGCGTAGTGCGATCAGGGACCTTGGCAGGGTAATGGAGTTTTCGGTCAACGAGATCGACCATATCGCTTCTCTGATCCCTTTCGAGCATGAGCAGAGCGTAGATCGTGCCCTACAGCAATCCAAGGAGCTGCAAAAGGAGCTTTCACAGAAACCTCGCGTGGCTGAGCTGTTTAACCTGGCCAGGAGAATTGAAGGCAAACCGCGCAATGTCTCCATGCATGCCGCAGGCGTGGTTATTACCCCCGAACCTCTGACCAACCTGTTACCCCTGCTGCGTCCCAGAGAAGAGGGGTTGCTCACTCAGTATGCCATGAACGACCTGGAACTCTTAGGTTTTTTGAAGATAGACTTCCTTGGTTTACGTACCCTCACTCTTCTGGAACATGCCTGCAGGATGATTCGCGAGCAGGAAGGCGTTTCTCTCGAGCTGGGATCAATCCCCCTGGATGATTCAATGACCTACGAAATGCTTTGCGCCGGTGAGACCGATGGGGTATTTCAGCTGGAGAGCGATGGTATGAGACGAGTACTGCGTCAACTGCAACCCAGCTGCATCGAGGATATCATCGCCACCAATGCACTCTACCGTCCCGGGCCTATGGAGCATATCCCAAGTTTTATCGCGGCCAAGCATGGCAGAGAGGCCATCACTTATCTGCATCCCAGATTGGAACCTATTCTTGCCGGCACCTATGGAGTCGTCGTCTATCAGGAACAGGTGATGCGCATAGCGCACGAAGTGGCTGGCCTATCCCTTGGTGAAGCCGACTTACTGAGGAGAGCCATGTCTAAGCGTGATCCTGTTCAGGTCCAGGCTCTACAGGAGCAGTTCGTCAATGGAGCCAAGACCCAGGGTATCTCCGGGGAGACGGCTATGGCCATCTTCGAGCTGATCCGTCCTTTTGGCTCCTACGGATTTAATAAGTCCCATTCAGCTGCTTACGGCATCCTCGCTTATCAGACGGCATGGTTTAAAGTCCATTATCCTCTGTATTATTTTGCCGCTCTGCTCACATCATTCCAGGGTTATCAGGATCAGATCATCAGATATATTCAGCATCTTAAGAGTAGAAATTATTGCTTTCTTCCACCCGACATTAACCTCTCTCGGCAACAGTTTACGGTTCAGCAGGGATGCATCCGTTTCGGGCTACTGGCCATCAAGAACCTTGGCCTGAGCACCATCGAGAGCATTCTGAAAGAGAGAGATGAGGGGGGACCTTATCGTCATCTCAGGGATTTCGTCGGACGACTGGGTGCAGAGGTAAATAAACGTCATCTGGTGGCTTTAATCAGTTCGGGTGCTTTCGATCTTCTTGGCGATAGAGCTTTGAATCTGATGATGCTGCCCGAACTCCAGGACCAGGTCGGAGCAACGGCTTTACGTATGCGTCAGGGGCAAACGAGTCTCCTGAGCAGGAATGATGAAGCTCGGTTAGAAGCCGTTGAGTCCGGCGTACAACAGAGCGAAGGCAGATTTACTCTGCGAGAGCTGCAGAACATGGAGATGGAGACCACCGGTTTTACCTTCAGCAGGGAGGTCGTGGCTGCACCACGAGCAGCAGCAGTTGGCGGCGGCAAAATTATGGCCAGTGATGATGAAGAAAAGGCAACTCAGCGCCTGGTCCTGAGAATCAGCCAAGGTTCAGGTGTTAAGCTAAGCACACTTAAAGAGTTGTTGCAACATTTCCCGGGGCGAGTTCCTGTATATCTGGAGCTTCAAGAATTGAGCCGGGTGCAGCTGATTCCGGAAGAGTACTGGGTTAGTCTGCAGGCTGAGTTACTCTCCGCTCTGACAGGACTGCTGGGCACAATAAACGTGGTTGTTAAAAAGTAATGTATGGGACAGGAAAGGCGGATGACGATGAGAAGGATCGCAGTACTCACCAGTGGCGGAGATGCTCCTGGCATGAATGCTGCCATCAGAGCGGTGGTACGCACGGCTATCTATCACAACCTGGAAGTCATGGGAGTTTCCAACGGATACAGCGGCCTGATCTGGAACGAGATGGAACCTCTGACCCTGCGTTCCGTGGGGGACATGATCCAGCGAGGGGGGACTTTCTTAAAGACCTCTCGTTGCCCGGAATTTCAAACCGAGGAAGGCATGGCGCGAGCGATCGAAGCAATGAAGAGGCGGGAGATCGATGGGCTGGTGGCTATCGGGGGAGACGGGACCTTCCGGGGTGCACTGAGTCTGACTCATAATGGTTTTCCAGCCGTAGGTGTTCCGGCCACCATCGACAATGACATCGCAGGGACCGAGAGCACTATCGGTTATGACACC
>WRDA01000092.1 GCA_009783675.1 Symbiobacteriaceae bacterium
AGATAATCTGCGTAGCAACGAGGACTTCCTCCAGCCACAGCATAAACCCGATGGCATCGACTATGTCATCGTCAACGGCCAAATCGCCGTAGAGAGAGGGGAACACAGCCATATCCGCGGGGGACTCATCTGTAAGGTTTAAGCCAAATCTTCCGTATCCTCTCCTGCCCTGATGGTATAGTACTGCGCTTGCGCCGTCCATAGCTGATGGTACTTGCCAGCGCAATCTGCCACCAGGGTTTCGTGATTGCCTCTCTGGATGATCTGCCCGTCATCGAATACCAGGATCTCGTCGCAGAAGCGGCAGCTAGACATGCGGTGAGAAATGTAGATCGATGTTTTGTTGCCAACCAGATTGGCGAAATTTACATATATTTCTGCTTCGCTCGCAGGGTCCAGGGAAGCGGTTGGTTCGTCTAAGATTACCACCGCAGCCTGACGATAGAGAGCTCTGGCGATAGCGACTTTCTGCAACTCACCTCCCGACAGCTCGATGCCCTTGGCATCGACATTCTTATAAATAAACTGGTTAAGCTGGTCGGGCAAACTCTGGACCCGATCCTTCAGACCAGCCTGCTCTAACACAGACCACATCTCGACCTTATCATAGTCCGCAGACACGGCGATGTTTTCACCAACCGGATAGGCGAAGATGGTAAAATCCTGAAATACCACAGAAAAGAGCCTAAGATACTGCTCGTATTCTATTTCTCTTATATCCACTCCGTTAAGTAGGATGCGTCCTTCGCTGGGATCATACAGCCGACATAACAGCTTGATGAATGTTGTCTTGCCGGACCCGTTTACACCTACGATTCCCAGATGACTTGAATCATCAATAGTCAGGTTAAGATTCTGTAAGGTATATACATCCCTGCCCGGATAGCGAAAGGACACGTTTTCGAAAGTAAACCTCAGCTTATCATCCCCTTGCATGGGGAGAGGACCGTCATTTCTAAGCATTACATCGGGATGTTCCAGATACCTGAAGTAATAAAGGGTATAAGGTGCTACCTGTTGTACTGTCGCCAGGTTTTTGGCCAAATCGTTAAGCCCGTTGTTAAACTGCTGAATGGCTCCGATATAAAGCAGAGCATCACCAACCTGTATGGATCCACTCAGTGCCTTCACGGCTACGAACAGATAAATAATCCAGGAGAGCAGAGAAGCAGAGGCCGTGTTGGAAAGGGTGTAGGGCATTTGGCTTAAGACCATCCTTACCGATCTGTTTAGGTTAGCTTCGCGGGCCTTGGTGAACTCTTCCTCGATGAGCTCCCCAAAGCCATAGAGACGTACATCCTTGCCAAACTGGTACCTGGAGATAAGGTTACGATCGTAATACCTCATATTGCGTACGGTCATTAAGGTGATGGGGACGTCGGCGAAACGTATGGCTGCCTCTTTGCGCATGTTGTGTAAGTTAAGCACAATAGCGGCGACAAATACTGTACTCAAGGCGAGCAAAGCCTGGGGCGAATCAAGATAGGCTGCCCAGCCGTCGGGGTTGCCATGAGCTGGAGTTCCCAGTACTCTGGCAACTAACACGGAGGATATGCCCAGCAAAACTAGGGACTTGACGATATCGGCCAAGAACTTCATTTGGAACTCCAGACGGGCAGGACCGTAGGCCTTAGTCTCCAGGGTGTCACTATACATTTCCTGGATCTTGGGATTCTCGGCGAGTTCCAGATCCATGGTTAGAGATTTCTTGGTCAACTCTGCTTCCATTAGGGTGTTTAGCTCCTGGTTCAAAACCTCGATGAGCCTTGCCATAACTGCGCGAAATGTCCCGACAGCAAGGTTTAGCGCTACAGTCATGGCAATTAGAACTGTGATTCTGCTCCGGTTCACGTCTCCGGCCAGCTCATTGATGATCATAGCCGGCAAGATAATGTTCACATAGGGGAAGGCAACTTCCAGAGCAGCGTTGGCAAGGAATATGGGCAGAGCATGAGGTGCCATTCGCTTACCAAGCTTAATAATCTTCTGATAGATTCTCCATGCTTCACGAAAACTCACCGTTACATCCAACTGCTTGCGTTTATATATCGTCACTTGCCTAGCCCCTCTCAAGCGGATTATAGCTGAAATCATCTTGATAGTATTTGCTCTGGATCAGGAACAACTCGGCATAGCTACCCCCTGCAGCCAGGAGCTCTTCATGGGTTCCTGCTTCTTTAACCGAACCCTCAGACAGGAATGCTATTCGATCGCAAAAGCGGGTGCTGGACAGGCGATGGGAAATATACAGCGCTGTTTTATCCCGGACGATCTCATCATAAGACTTATACAGTTCCTCTTCGGCCAGGGGATCCAAGGCTGCTGTCGGCTCATCCATTACCGTGATCGGAGCCGTCTTATACAAAGCTCTGGCCAGCATTAGCTTTTGCGTCTCTCCTCCGGAAAGATTAATGCCTTCGTCATCCAAAGCGCGCGTCAGGGCTGTATCTATGCCCAAGGGTAAACTGGCTATCTTCTCAGCCAAGCCAGCTTGTTGTAAAACCTCGTGCACCCTTGCTCGATCAGTCGCCTCGCTGTTTTGGCCGGATACATTCCTGGCAATATCCAGAGGTAAGACCCAGATATCCTGGAAGACCGGAGCGAAGAAGGCGTATAGTCTTTCCTTCGGCATGGTGGCTGTATCCTGACCATCGATGAGGATACGCCCCGTCGAAGGGCGATAAAGGCCCAGCAGCAGCTTAACGCAGGTTGTCTTACCAGCACCATTCAGCCCGACTAAAGCCATCTTCTCTCCTCTGTGTATGGTTAGCGAGAAGTCATGAAGCACAGGCATATCGCTGCCGGGATAGCAGAACGAAATGTCTTCGAAGATGATCTCCGGAGCACCGGTGGCTAGCTCAAGCTGTTCTGCGGCGCCGGAGTCCGCCGCTGCACTGCTAAGACCCTGATCGGTAGCATAATCCAGGTAATCTCGCAAGAAGCCTACCTCGCGCTGAGCGATGTTAAACTGACTATAATCTTGTAGCAGAAGGTTCAACCAGCCGGAAATACCTGCCACCGCCGCGAAGAGCAGGGAGTATTCACCGAGAGTAATTTGTCCCTGTATAACCAGGGTCGTCAGGTAGATATAGACCAGAGTGTCTCTGATAAGGTTAACCACCAGAGTACCGGTATCGGAGGCGAAATAACGCATGCGTATATTGGTCAGGCAACTTTTTTGTTCCCGTAAGTATTTCAGCATCGTATCCATCAACCATTTCTGCATGGCGAAGAGGCGAATATCCTTGGTGGATGTGAACTCGTGGATCTTGAAGAAGCTGTAGTACCTCTGCTTCTCAGCCAGGATATAACCATCGATATGCCCAGTTTCATAGTCCCTGGCCTTTTGCGAGATCAGGTAGGAGATTAGGCTGCCGGCAAGTAAACCAAGGAATACCAGAATATGGAGATCTGCCACGATGTAGCAGTAAGCAATCAGGCTTAGAAGATGCCCGGCAAACCATACGCTGTATGCCGCAATTGCTCCTGCTCCGCGATAGGTAGCCTCGATTGCCCTGACCGCTTTCTCCCGTGCCATCTGACCAGCATGGCTTTCCAGATATGCGTAGTCCACCGTAAGAACTTTGTGAGTGTATAGCCATACGAAGCGGTTCTGACTTATGACACCCCCCATTTGGATGCGCTGCTCGGTGAAAGTAAGCAGTATATTTGCCACCATCAAGCCAAAAGAGATCAGGGTTAGCTTGAAGACTGTCCCTTCCAGGCTTTCTCCGGTCGATATCATGGCATCGATGAGTACCCGTGGCATAAAAATCAATAACACCGGGCTGGCGACCATACAGAAAATGCGCAGGATCATCCAGGGCAGAAGAGCTTTGTCCCAGGTCAGGAGAGAGCCCATTATATAGAGATAATTGCTCCAGGCTGTATTTTTCTTCCCGTTAGTCATAGATATCACCTCATTTGCTTACTTAATGATCATTATGACCAGCGATGCCTCGCTAGTCCGCTCTATGGCAGATTTGGCAATATAGTGGCAGATTCGGCAAAGCTCTTTTTTCTTCAGGAGGATTAAGCATTCGCTGTGCGAAATTTTTTAAGCAAGTAAGCCTCGTATCCCAGCTCTTTACGGCAGGAGGTAGCTGGCATATGTTAATAAGAGCGGCTCTATGTGAAGATAACGAGCAGGATCAGAAAGAGGTGGCTCGCCACCTGGTCAACTGGTCTTCGCTGCGAAGCCATCAGGTCGAACTCAGGGTGTTTCCGTATACCGATAGACTTATCGGAGAGATAGATGAGGATTACGACTCATACGATCTCTTCCTGCTCGATATCGAAATGCGCAACCCCCAGGAAGGGTTGGATTTCGCCAGAAGGATTCGCCTCCGTTCAACCAGTGCGCCTATTATCTTCATCACCAGTCACACTGAATTAACCTATGACAGTTATGATGTCTATGCCCTTAACTTCGTGGCGAAACCCATCCGGGAGGTTCGCTTTTTCGCCGCTTTGGACAGCCTGGTTAACCTGCTGAAGCAAAAGAAAATATACAATTTGACCTGTGTAATAGATGGCTCCGGAAGGCATATTCCCTTCGCTGACATCTTCTTCATCGATACGGATAATCATTATCTGCGGGTAAACAGTGACGCGGAACTACGTTTCCGGGGCAAGCTTAACGATCTTTGCCAGCAGTACCCTGCTGATCTGATTCTGTGCCATCAGAGTTACGCGGTAAACATCGCTAAGGTTCATTCTATTCTCTTTCGTGATTCCATGGTTCAGCTGACAAATGGCTTGCGTCTTCCCGTAAGCAGATCCCATATCAAAACCTTGTGGAAAGCCCTTGAAGGCTTCTATGCTAGTCAGAAGGCAGCCCGGGATGAGTGAAGCGTTTTATAGTGGCCTAGCAGTGTTCGGTGGCTTTTGGTATACATTCCTCTTCTTTTACCTTATAGATCATCTGGCTCTGGGAGCATCCGTTCATGTCAGACACAGAGCTTTAGCTTTCCTGCTTATAGGCAGCATAACTACGGCACTACTGTATGGAGGAATCGAGCTGAGGCTGGTCGGTGTTGTCCAGGCAGTTTTACATCTTTTCTACTGCCACCTAACAGCGCCGGGAAGTAAGTGGCTGGGTCTGCTGTGGCCAGCAGTATATGCAGCGGTATTTCTGTCTGTAAATTCTGCCTGTGGAGTTAGCTCATACATGGCCTTAAATATCGAGGCGGTGGCTGCCACTCAGCAACCCATTCAATTGGTCGCCGCCCTGTTCTACTGCAGCATAATCTACCTGTATATCTGCTCCTTCTCTCCCCGCAGAAAACTGATTCCTCTTACTTCACAGATTCTGTCCATATCTGCTTTGACGGTTTGTGTTGCCATAATTGGCATCTTTATCGATTGGACAAAGGATTCCGTTCCTCAGGCCGATTCTCCACAGATGCTCCTGCTGGTCAGCTGCTTCATGGCAACGACTATCGCCTGGTACATACTGTGGGATCTCCTTTTACAGCAGACGATAAAGACTTACACCGGTATGCTGGAGGAGAACAGAGGCAGAAGTGAACAACAGAGCACCGAGAACCTGCAGTTACTTAACGAACGCCTGCGTGGACTACGACATGATCTGCATAATCAATTGTATGCGATATCCGGATTCATTAAACAAGGTGATCTTCCAGGCCTTACGTCATACTTCAGCCAGCTGAGTACAGAAGCTTTATACAACGATAGCTTTACCCTGACCAATCTGCCTCAGCTGGACGCTTTGCTACGCGCCAAAATGCTGCAGGCAGCATCACTTAGAGTTAGAACTGATATATTTCTGGTCGTACCAGGGTTTTTACCTCTCAGTAGCCTGGACCTGTGCTCCGTCCTTGGCAATGTCCTGGATAATGCTCTGGAAGCGACCAGACAACTCCCGGAAGAGCAACGCTTCATTTCACTGCAATCAGCGACGATCAGCAACATGTGGCTTATTACGGTAAAGAACTCTTGCAACGGTAACTACAGATACGATCATGAAAGTGAACTGTTATCCACAAAGAACGATTTTAGCCACGGCGTTGGCCTTAAACGTGTGCGTAACCTGACAGAACAAAACAATGGCGCGGTTTTCATCGCAGCTGAAGCGGATTACTTCAGCATCGAAATCGTCCTGCCATGGTCGACAGTATAAACCGCCCAAAGCTTCGCAAACATATATTTTTGATCTTGACAAAGACTCTGGAAGCAGGTATACTCTCTTCGTTCGAGGAGGGACAAGCCTATGCAC
>WRDA01000093.1 GCA_009783675.1 Symbiobacteriaceae bacterium
CCAAAGGGGTTTCTTCGTCCATCATATACTTCAGAAGTTCAGATCTGAGACGCTTCATACTTATTCCCCTTCATGCCACCAAACTCCCATATCAGGATCGCAATTCCCTGGGCGCACTGATACACCCAAATTATTTCCTTTTATGGTAGCACGCCTGCAGTATAACATGTCAGAGAAAGAAATACCAGACCAAGCTGTTCATTCTCTGTGGCGGGGTTCAGTTAGGCCAACTTCCATGCATCTGCACAAAAAAGCAGTGACTTCATCTGCCACTGCTTATTACACCCCAGTCGCCCTGATGGCAACAATCTGCTTCAGGAATACACTATCGGCTTACTTCACAGAAATGATTACCTGATCACCTGTCTTAAGCATAGCTGCATTTGCTTCATCGGTATCGACATGAAACTCAAGCGCATATGATTCGTGTACCCTGGCCAGGACATTATCAAAAACCAGACCCCTCTCACCCTCTATGGCGACTTTAATAATGTCTTTATCTTTGATACCCAATATACTGGCATCATCGGGATGGAAATGAACATGCCTCTTCGCCAGGATTACTCCTTCACTTAGATCGAGGCGCCCGGCAGGTCCTTCGAGGATGAGAGTCGCTGAGGCGGCAAGATCACCGCTATCTCTGAGGGGAGGCTTAATCCCCAGAGTAAAGCTATCTGTCAGAGAAACCTCCACTTGTGTTTGCCGGCGAACTGGCCCTAATACCCGCACATTGCGTAATGTGTTTTTGGGGCCTATCAGGTTAACCTGTTCTTCGCAAGCATATTGGCCAGGTTGACCAAGATCACGCATGACGGTTAAGCTGGCACCCGCTCCAAAAAGGAGTTCCAGATCCTCCTGAGACAGATGAAGATGCCTGTTAGAAACACCACAAACGACAGACATTGTCTGAGACATAAAACCAACTCCTCTATTACTCAACAGCGAAAAGCAACTGCCCGGTTTTAACCGTATCACCCTTGCTGACATTGACACTGGACAGACGACCAGCTTTGGGAGCCACAATTTCGTTTTGCATTTTCATAGCTTCCAGGATCAACACAGTTTCGCCTTCCTTAACCGTCGCGCCTGAAGTGAGTATGACGTCGAGAATCGTTCCTGGCATAGGAGCGTTAACTTTCTCACCGGCACCGACGGGAAGATTGCCGGAAGGTGCCACAGGAGTTGCAGTTACGGTTGCTGAGGGCGGGGTAGCTGGTACCCTGGCTGGAGGCAGGGGAGTTTGTGCCGCAATCGGTGCTGGCAAAGGCTGATCTTCAACGGCAGCAACTTCCACCTCGTAGGTTACCCCGTTGACTGTGACTAAATACTTCACTATGTGGTCACTCCTTTACATATGGATATCCTGGTATGAACAGGGTATATATGCTTCAACTGTACAGCGAAGAACGTGAATCGAATATATCCCTGCGACCTTCTCTCAGCCAGCCATTTTCAGCGGACATTACCCGCCGTATACTAGCTATTTTTAGTTTCACAGGTTGCTCACCAGTATACGCGGCAATAGCCGCAGAAATGATTGCGACAATGAGATTCCTATCGACGACACCCGATTCATCATTAAGATCCGAGAATACTGCTTGTTGCATAGACGACTTCGATCTCCTCTCAAGTAATTACCCTGGGATATGCTATACAGGAAAATTCCCATGCCGCTTGGTCGGGCGTCCTTCCCTCTTGGTCAGAGCCATTTCGAAAGCATTTATCAGCGTGGGTCGCAGTAAAGCGGGGTCGATAACATCATCGACGAAGCCTCTCGCCGCTGCAACATAAGGATTGGCAAAACGTGAAGCATACTCATCTATCTTCTGTTGACGCATCTCCTGAGGGTTTTCTGCTTTGGTGATTTCATCGCGAAAGATGATATTAGCAGCTCCGTCGGGACCCATTACGGCAATCTCTGCAGTAGGAAAAGCATAGACCATGTCTGCGCCAAGGTGACGGCTGCACATGGCAATATAGGCGCCACCGTATGCTTTGCGGGTGATTACGGTTACTTTGGGAACCGAAGCCTCTGAGTAAGCATAGAGTATTTTTGCACCATGCCTGATCACACCGCCGTGCTCCTGACCGACACCGGGGAGGTAGCCAGGGGTATCCGTGAAAGTAAGTAAAGGAAGGTTGAACGCATCGCAGAAGCGAATAAATCTGGCTGCTTTATCCGAAGCATTGATATCCAGTACTCCGGCAAGAACCTTTGGCTGGTTTGCTATCACGCCAATGGAACGACCATTGAGTCGACCGAAACCGACGATAATATTAGTCGCATAATCTTTGTGAACTTCGAAAAACTGATTGTCATCCATTGCGTTGCGAATGATCTCCAGCATATCGTAGGCACGATTGGGATTTTCCGGAACGATGCTGCGTAATGCTTCATCGACGCGGGTGGCTGGATCCGCTGTAGGAGAAACAGGAGTTGTTTCGGCGTTATTCGAGGGCAGGAAGCCTATTAAAGTGCGAACTTTTTCCAGACAGGCTTCATCGTTATCAGCAACGAAATGCGCAACTCCAGTGGTCGCCGCATGAACGACCGCTCCCCCCAACTCATCAGCGGAGACATCTTCTCCCGTAACAGCTTTGACAACCTGAGGACCAGTAATAAACATGTTAGCATACTTGGTCATGAAGACAAAATCGGTCAAGGCTGGCGAATAAACAGCACCTCCAGCACAGGGTCCCATGATCACTGAAATCTGAGGAATTACTCCCGAAGCCAGGGTGTTACGGTAGAAGATATCACCGTATCCTTTGAGAGCGTCAACACCCTCCTGAATACGAGCGCCTCCGGAATCATTAATCGAAATGAAAGGAGCGCCCATCTTGATGGCAAGATCCATAGCCTTACATATCTTGGCGGCATGCATCTCGCCCAGAGAACCTCCAATCACAGTAAAATCCTGGGAAGCCAGGAAGACGAGTTTCCCTTCGATGGTACCGTAGCCTGTTACTACACCTTCACCAGGAGCCTCAGTTTTGTCCATACCAAAAGCCGTGGCTTTGTGGGTGATGAAAGCATCGATCTCCACAAAACTATCCACATCCAGGAGTACTACCACCCGCTCCCTGGCTGTTAGCTTCCCAGATGCATGCTGACGCTCTATGCGTCTCTCGCCACCGCCCTGTTCCACCTGAAGCCTGCGGGAAGCCAGCTCTTGCAATCTTTCTTCAATAGTCATTTTATTCACTCCTGTCAATGGCAGTGTCAGATATGATTGTGCTGCTCACAGAGCTCTACAAGCACTCCATAGCCGGACTTTGGATGGATGAAAGCTATCTTACTGCCCCCTGCCCCGATGCGGGGAGTCTCATCGATAAGACGGCAACCGGCTGCCTTGGCTTGAGCCAAAGCTTCTTCGATGTTATCTACGGTCAGAGCTAAGTGAGCGACCCCTTCCCCTCTCTTCTCGATGGTAGCAGCGATTGGACTCTCCGGACAGGTCGGTTCCAAAAGCTCAAACTTACTCTCTCCGATAGGGATCATCGCTACGCGTACCATCTGGTCCTCAACCTCTTCGATATGATCGAGTTGCAGTCCCAGGGCCTCGGTGTAGAATTTGACAGTCTCCTCGATGCTCTTGACAGCGATTCCGAGATGATCGATTTTAAGTATCATAGACTGACCTCCTAAAAAAACTTCTGATGTAATAACCCTTGAGCTTCTTCGAAAGGAGAACTCTCCCCCAACCGAATTCGTTCCACCAGGGAATGGCGCGAGGGAACAGACAAATAGGGACGCAGGTTTAGCATAAGACTGTAATGCAGGCTTTCGTTCACCGCCTGCCATATACGTTCGCGTCTTCTCACAAGTAAAATATCACTGATATCCAGTTGTAACCATCGCTCATCCACAGCTGTCAGGAGTTCACTTACACCCTGGTCGCGATTAGCGATACAACGAAGAACAGGAGGACGGGGCAGATCCTTGCCTGGTACCCCAGGTGCCATATCCAGCATCATGTTAATCTCGGTGATTACCTTTTCCGCACCATCTTTATCCGCCTTATTGACCACAAAGATATCCCCGATTTCCATTACCCCGGCTTTAATGATTTGGATTTCATCACCTAAACCGGGCACAGCTACGACTACTGTTAAGTCTGCTGTCTTGACAATTTCGGTTTCTGCCTGACCTATCCCTACAGTCTCGATGAGTATATAATCGAAACCAAAAGCATCCAGCAAAGAAACTGTATCCTGAGTTGCCAGAGACAATCCACCTAAATGACCCCTGCTGCCCATGCTGCGGATGAAAACACCTGTATCGGTATTGCTTTCCGACATGCGAATCCGATCGCCCAGAAGGGCTCCTCCGGTGAATGGCGAAGAGGGATCGATCAGGATTACTCCCACGCTATAGCCACGGGTTCGCAGATGTCTGATCAGAAAACCTGTAAGGGTGCTCTTGCCGACTCCGGGAGATCCGGTTATACCAACTACTTTGCTGCGCCCTAAACGCTTACTCCGGTACAGGGCAGAAATCAATGGGCGGCTCTCATCAGGACTGTTCTCACAAAAAGATATCGCTCTTGCCAAAGCACGGCGCTGTCCACTGGTGATACCATTCAATAATGCCAGAGGATCTCCGCTACTTATGGACATTATTTCGAATATACTCTACTGTCGTTGTCGTCGGAGTGCCAGGAGTAAATATTTCACTGATCCCGGCATCCTTAAGGGCGGGGATATCCTCGTCAGGAATCACTCCTCCGCCAACTACAAGAATATCAGCCGCATCCTTTTCGGCAAGTAACTCCACAACCCGCGGGAATAAGTGGCCATGGGCACCCGAAAGACAGGATAATCCGATGCAGGCTACATCCTCCTGAATTGCAGCTTCGACAATCTGTTCAGGTGTCTGACGCAGCCCGGTGTAGATCACTTCCATCCCGGCATCGCGTAATGCACGAGCGATCACTTTCGCCCCACGATCATGTCCATCCAATCCTGGTTTGGCGATGAGGACACGTATCGGATTCGACATTTTATCTCTCCTTTCGTGCCTTTAAATACTGTTGGTGGCCTGATACTCTCCGAAGACTTCCCGCAACACTCCGCAGATTTCGCCAAGGGTTGCGTAAAGTTTGACCGCTTCCAGAAGCACAGGCAGAAGGTTCACAGTCCCGGACGCTGCGAGTCGTAGAGCTGACAAAGCATTGTCCACAGCTGCCTGATCGCGCGTCTCACGCAGTTTCTTCAGTTTGGCTTCCTGAGCCTCTCCCACAGACAGATCCACACGCAGTAGGCCTTTCATTGGTTGCTCCTGCACTTGATACTGATTAACCCCAACCACAACCCGATCGCCGCTTTCGACATCCTGTTGCCAGCGATAGGCGCTTTCTTGAATCTCCTGCTGCATATAGCCTTTTTCTATTGCCGCAACAGCTCCCCCCAGGTTATCGATGGTAGTCAGATACTCCCAGGCTTTGGCTTCCAGGGTGTTAGTCAGGGATTCGATAAAATAAGACCCAGCCAGAGGATCGATGGTATCACTGACCCCACTCTCGTGAGCAATGATCTGCTGGGTACGCAACGCTATGCGTACAGATTCTTCAGTAGGTAAGGCCAGCGCCTCATCCCTGGAGTTGGTATGCAGAGACTGCGTACCGCCCAGGACAGCTGCTAAAGCTTGCAGAGTAACCCTAATAACATTATTGTCAGGTTGCTGTGCAGTCAGCATGGACCCGGCAGTCTGTGTGTGGAAACGCAGCATTTGTGATCGAGGATTAGTGGCGCCAAAGCGATCTTTCATGATCTTGGCCCACAGGCGTCTCGCCGCTCTGAACTTGGCTACTTCTTCAAAAAGATCGTTATGCGAGTTAAAGAAAAAAGACAGACGCGGACCGAAGTCGTCCACCTGCAAGCCTGCTTTGAGTGCAGCTTCTACATAGGCTATGCCATCTGCCAAAGTGAAAGCGATCTCCTGAGCAGCTGTCGAGCCAGCTTCCCGAATATGGTATCCCGAAATGGATATAGTATTCCATTCAGGGACCTGCTCCGAGCAGTAGGCAAAAATATCGGTAATCAGACGCATGGAAGGTTGAGGAGGAAAGATATAAGTACCTCTGGCGACATACTCTTTGAGTATATCGTTCTGGA
>WRDA01000094.1 GCA_009783675.1 Symbiobacteriaceae bacterium
CTTACAGGAGGCTTCTTATGAATATCGACCTTACCTACACCCTGAATTTAGTTAAGAAACTGATGGCTATCGACAGCCCCACCGGCTTCACCATGAAGGTCATCGACGAAATCGAAGCGATAACTACTGGCATGGGTTATGCTTTTTCCCGTAACCATAAAGGCAACGGCATCGTCTCCGTCAAAGGCAAGGAGAAGAGCGGCCGAGCCCTAAGCGCTCATGTGGATACCCTGGGGTTGATGGTTCGTTCCATCTCTTCCTCGGGAACGCTAAAGTTTGTGCGCATCGGAGGCCTGCTTCTACCCACTGTCGATGGCGAGTACTGCACCATCTACACCCGCGACGGTCGGAAATATACCGGCACTGTACTTTCTACCAGCCCGGCGGTGCATGTCTTCCCCGAAGCCAGTACCTCTTCCCGGGAAGAGAAAAATATGGAGATCCGCCTCGATGAAGTTGTCAAAAACCGAGAGGACGTTTTAAAACTTGGCATCCGCGCCGGGGACTATATCTGCCTCGATACCAAGACCGAGATCACATCGAGTGGCTTCATTAAATCCAGATTCTTAGATGACAAGCTTTCAGCCTGTATCCTGCTGGGAGTGCTGGAGCATTTATACAGAGAGAAGATCGAGTTACCTTACTCGCTGCAAGTTCTCTTCTCTACTTACGAGGAGACCGGCCATGGCATGGCTCAGATCCCGGCAGATATAAGCGAACTCCTGGCCGTGGATATGGGCTGTATAGGCTTGGATCTAACCTGCACCGAGCTTGATGTCTCCATTTGTGCCAGAGATTCTTCCGGCCCTTATGATTACGATTTCACTTCTAAACTCATCGCTCTTGCCGACCAGGAGCAAATAGATTATGCCCTGGATATCTACCCTCAGTATGGTTCCGATGTCTCCGCCGCCTATCGCGCCGGTAACGATATCAAGGGAGCTTTGATCGGTCCTGGCGTAGCCGCCAGTCATGGCATGGAACGTTCGCATATCAAAGGTGTAGAGAATACTTTCAAGCTAGCGCTGGCCTGGATAATGAGCAGCTAGTTGGCACTTGTTAAGCACCAGGTTCAATAAGTTCACAGTATTGTTACATCCAAGGAAGCCGTCTGACATCATGGTGAATATGGGATGAAAGCGCTCTGGTGTAGGATAAAGTAAATATACGGCAATCTCTTTTATTTAAGCTCGGGATGCTGTATAATGCCCCTGAGGTGACGCCAGCCTGATCTTTTGCGAGTTGGCGCCTCCTTCGCACCAGAGTGCGGTTTGTCCGAAAGGAGTGTTCACGATGTTAAGACTGCTTCGCACCCCGATCGTGTTTCTGCTTTTTATCCTGTTACTTGGTGGTTGCACTTCTGTTGATCAATCAGCCACTACCCCTCCCGCCACGACCGTTCCGCCGACGACTTCTCCTGCCTCTCCTGCCACAGTTCCTGCTGAGGCGCAGACTGAAGTACCCAACGAAATCCCCAACCTGATGAACCCTGCCTTCATGGGAATGTATGAAGAGGGTGAGAGCATGGTCTTTGCCGATGATGCGATCCCTCTGGCTTCTGTATCGGCTCCGGTTCCGGCGATGTTCTTTGGTCTGCTGCCTGAAGCTTCCGGTAAACAGACCAAGGTTAACGATAAGGCGGTTATCGACTACTCCAATGCCAACGATGGCTATGTTATGATTAAGTATGTCTCCAAGAGACCGATGCCACCCACCAGGGTCAAGATTGTCGGCCCCTCCGGAGCAGAGTATGATTACTTTATTCGTGCCGATGGGGAGTATGAGGTCTTTCCTCTCTCCGATGGGAACGGCAGGTACGCGATTGCCGTTGCCGAGAGCCCGGATAATGGTAAGTCATACGCCATGGCCAACTCGGTAGCTGTCGAGGTAAAGCTGAACGACGAGTTCGCTCCCTTCCTGCGTCCCAATCAGTACATTAACTTCAACGCCAATAGCAAGGTTGTGGAGACAGCTTACGGGTTAATCAAGGGTATCGATGATACCTTAAAGAAGGTTGAAAGTATCTACAACTTCGTCATCAAGGGGTTCAAGTATGATGACGATAAAGCAGATCAGGTCATTAAAGGCGTGCTAACCAAGTATGTGCCGGATGTGGACGAAATATTGGAATCCAAGAAGGGCATCTGCTTCGACTACGCAGCAGTGACCACTGCCATGTTACGCAGCCAGGGTATACCCAGCCGAATGATTCATGGCTATGCCTCCACACCTCAGGGTTCAGTCTATCATGCCTGGATCGATGTCTGGTCGGAGAAGGATGGCTGGATCAACGCCATCATCCAATTCGATGGCAAGGATTGGAAACTGATGGACCCCACCTTTGCTTCCACCGGGGGTGGAGACAAAGCAGTAGCCAATATCGTCGGCGATGGTAAGAACTATAAAGCCAAGTTCCTTTACTAAACACACTACTGATAGCACTCATGTTCGGGAAACAGGGCTTCATGCTCCAGACCTGAACAGTCATGGCAACAAGAGGTGAACCTATGTCTGGAAAGTCACTTTCCAACGCGTTCTTATCTGCGTTTTGTCTTGAAGTAGCCATGCTCCTGCAGGCTGGCATCACTCTCTACGATGGAGTCCTGATGTTGCAGGATGATGAACCGACTCAGGAAGGCAAAGAGGTTCTACAGCAACTCCTGGACTCATTGGAGAAGGGTAAGCCTCTTTCAGCAGCCCTCCATGAGGCCACCAGTTATCCCGCCTACCTAACTCAGATGGCGGAGATTGGTGAACGCACCGGACGTCTCGTCGAGACATTAAGGGCGCTCTCCCAGCATTACGACAGGCAGGAGCGCATCTCAGCCTCCATTAAAAATGCCGTACTCTATCCCGCGATCCTTTTGGTGATGATGGTAGTGGTGGTCATAATTCTCATCGTCCAGGTGTTGCCGATCTTCAACGAGGTCTTTAATCGCCTGGGTACGCAAATGTCTCCGGTCGCTCTCAGTCTGATGGACTTTGGGGCCTGGCTCAGCGGAGCTTCGGTCGGCATTGCCATCGTTCTGGGAGCTCTTATTATTCTGGCCCTGGCTGTGGTGCTGGTACCCTCCCTGAGAGAGCGGGTCGTATCTACGTTCAGGGACAGCTTCGGACATAAGGGTGTCTGGGGTGATATCGCCAACTCGCAGTTTACCTCCGCGATGGTCCTCTCTCTCTCCAGTGGTCTGGATACTCAGGAAGCGGTGCATATGGCCGCAACCCTTGGGGGAGGTAACAAGGTCCTCGAGGCGAAGAACAAACAGTGTTTGGAGATTTTGGGTACTGGTAAGACCCTGGCAGAGGCTATGCTGGATTCGGGGATACTCAATGCCCGAAATGGTAGGATGCTCTCGTTGGGTACTCGCAGCGGGCAAGCCGATGCTGCCATGGCCGAGATCGCTCAGCGAAGTGTAAAGGATGTCCAGCTAGAAATCGATCGTCTGGTCAGCAGAATCGAACCAACCATGGTGATCATCACTTCAGTCATCGTTGGTATCATCCTGTTGGCGGTTATGCTGCCTCTGATGGGCATCATGACCTCCATCGGCTAGGGTGCTGACATGAAGAGGTCAGTATATAATCGTTCACCGATTCTAGCTCTTAAAGATGCCTTGCTGCCGCTGATCTTCGGGCTGGCTATCGTAGCCATCGTGGTTTATGGTGTAGCTCAGGCGCAGGAGTCAAGCAGCGATGAAGGTTTGCGTCTGCTGACTGAGGGCTTGCATCGGGCTTCTGTAAAATGTTACGCTGTGGAAGGTGCCTACCCGGAAACCCTGCAGTACCTTGAAGACAACTATGGGGTCTTCATCGACCGCAACCGCTACGAGGTTTTTTATGTAATCTTCGCTGCAAACTATCCTCCCGACATCACTGTCATCCCTCGTCAAAGGTAGGTGCAGGACTATGCCCATGGGTGGTAGCGCCGAAAAGATGGACTCCGTTTTTGTACTGGCCATCTTCTGTATTTTCGCTGCCTCGGTTCTGCTGGTCCTGATGCTGGGTGGATCCGTCTATCAGAACACAAACGAGATAATCAACGAGAATTATGATGAACGTACCGCTCTCTCTTATATCTGGTCCCGGGTAAAAAACGGGGACGAGGCGGAGAGGGTTTTTGTGGGTACATTCGAAGGTCTCAGTGCTCTTTTCTTAGAGGAGATGTACGGGGAGTACACCTTTCAGACTCTGATCTACTACTACGATGGCTGGATCAGGGAGATGTTCTGCGAAGTCGGCTACTACTTCGAGCCGGAGTTTGGCCAGCAGATACTTCGCGCCTCGGAGCTAACCTTTTCCACTCCCTATAAGGGTATCATCCAGGCTACAACAGCGGCAGGAAGCATTATGATCGCTCCGCGCAGCCAGTTAGCCATAGGGAGGTGAGCCAACACTAATGCCTGGTCGTTCCCGTGCGACTCTCTTCCTGATGGAGCAGTTAGTCGTAATTCTGGTCTTCGCCATCTGTGCCGCCGCCTGTGTACGCATATTCGTCGGCTCCTACCTGATGGCTGGAAACTCCCGTGACTTAAAGAACGCCCTGCAACTCGCCGAGACGATGATAGAGTGTTATAAAGCTACCTCCGGGGACCTGGAGCAGGTCGGCGAGATCCTTAATGCTCCCGTCCCTGAGTATTCAACTGCCGGGGTTCAGTTCTTCTTCGCTGCGGACTTGCTTCCCTGTTCAGGCAGAAGCACTGCGGCTTATATCCTTTCTATCGTGGAACGAAACGAAGATAGCACTGCTACGCTTAGAGTTTCCGATCTGCTGGTCTCAGATCGCGAAGGAAACCAGCTAATCTCCCTGGAAGTCGCTGTCAGGATGGGGAGGTGAGCAGCAGAACATGAGCAAAGGTGGCATCGGTGTCGGCACAGCGTCCATCGTCCTGGTCTTCGCCGTTCTCTGTCTGACGATTTTCTCTCTGATCTCCCTCTCGGCTGCGACAGGAGACATGGCTCTGGTTGACGCTGAAGTCAATCTGGTCTGCGCATACTACAACGCCGACACTTTGGCGGAGATGGTTCTGGATTCTCTTTTACAGGTAACTCCTTTCTTTGCGGAAAGCTACCATGAGATAGCGATCCAGGTTTTCTGGTATAATGGTGGTTCTTATGCTATCGTAGAGTATGTCTGCCCTATATCCGAACGTAAGGAACTCAGTGTAAACGTAAAAATCGGAGAAGGTTACTACGATATCCTGTGTTGGAAGATGCAGGATGCCGTGGTTTGGGTCTTCGATCCCTCTATTCCAATCTGGCAGGGAGAACCTTTTTGGCTTCCTTAACATATCATTAATTTCATTTAGGATGAACGGGGGAACGCAGCAATGGAAACGATACAGCACTGGCTAAAGCGTGCGGTGGAGATTGGAGCTTCGGACATCTTCATCGGTGCCGGACGTCGCCTGACCTTTAAAATGGATGGAGTAATTGCCCCTCAGACTGATGAGATCGTTTCACCAAGTGAGGCAGCGAAGCTGGTTACTGAACTTTACGAGATGGGGCGTCGCTCCATGCAGAAGTTCAACGATACCGGTGATGATGACTTCCCGGTCTCTATTCCAGGGTTGGCGCGTTTCAGGATCAGCTCCTACAAACAGAGGGGCACCATGGCGGCGATCATCAGAGTCGTTCTCTTTGAGATTCCTAAGTATGAGGATATGAACATCCCCGAAGAAGTAATGCGCATCGCCCAGGAGAAGAACGGGCTGGTCCTGGTGACCGGACCGGCGGGGAGTGGCAAGACCACGACCTTAGCCTGTATCATCGATGCCATAAACAAAACCCGCAACTGCCATGTGATCACCCTGGAGGATCCCATCGAGTTTTTGCATCGCGATGATCGCAGCCTGGTCAGTCAGAGAGAGGTTCCCACGGATACGGAGTCATATCTTACTGCCCTGCGTGCTTGCCTGCGTCAGGCTCCGGACATCATCCTCCTCGGCGAGATGCGGGATCACGAGACCATACGTACAGCCATGACTGCAGCCGAGACTGGTCATCTGGTAATTTCGACCCTGCATACCGTCGGTGCTGTGAATACTATCGACCGCATCATCGATGTCTTTCCCGGGCAACAACA
>WRDA01000095.1 GCA_009783675.1 Symbiobacteriaceae bacterium
ATACCCGCATGGTCAAGCTGGAACCGCGTCGGGGCGATAACGCACCGATGTGTATCCTGGAGCTGGTGTAAGAAATCAAGGGGGGGACGGGTACCCCCCGGTAGTTCATTCAAGGGGGTACGCGTACCCCCTTGAGTAACTCCCGCTGAGTATGCCCGTTCTCAGGCGCATGTCAGTATATCAGGGGGATATCCGTACCCCCCTGAGGCCCCCCGATAACGAATGCCCGTTCTCAGGCACATGTCCTGAGAACGGAAGGAATGCGGATGCGCTAAAGCGCATAGGGGGTAGCTGTAGTCATCTGCCTTGCCCATTATACGCATCCACTCTCGGGCTTTGTTCTGGGCAGTAGAAGATGGATATGGAAGATTAGCTGGCGGTTTTTCCCGCCAGCTAATTTTTTCACGTTTTTTCTACAATTTACTCTTTCACCTCTTTCCCACAGGCAACTTTCGTGATAGACTAACGTAAAATAACATTTATTAGAAGGAGTGACAGCATGACGCCAAAATTCTGTGCCAGTTGCGGAGCAGTACTTCAGGAGGGACAACGCTTCTGTAGTGCCTGCGGTGCAGTCATCGCTGCAGGAGCCATTGCTTCCGGCGGAGAAGCGGCGCAGGCACAAACGCCACCCCTCGCTCAGCCTCAGCAACCTCTGCCTGATCTTGTACAGCAACCAGTTGTGTCCCAGACGGTGCCTGTTCAGTCTCCACAGCAGCCTGTGCCACAGCCTGCTTATGCCCAACCACCAGCGACAACGCAGCAACCATCTGCGCCGGCTTATCCCCAGCCACCTGCGCCCCAGCCTCAGCAACCTTTGCCTGAGCCTATGCAGCAACCAGTTACCTCTCAGTCTGTTGCTCCCCAGCCGACGCCTGTTCAGTCTCCACAGCAGCCTGTGCCACAGCCTGCCTACGCCCAACCACCAGCGCCAACGCAGCAACCATCTGCTCCAGTTTACCCACAGCCACCTGTGCCCCAGCAGGCGCCCGCTCAGGTTCCCCAGCCGCCTGCACCCAAAGGCAAAGCAACAGGAGGTAAAGGTCGGGGTAATAAAATGCTTCTCGGCCTTATCGCGTTGGTGGTCCTGGCTGGTATCGCCTACTTTGCTGCCAGCTTCATGCTGGGTGGCATCGCGGATCAGGACCAGATCACCATGGGCAAAGATCCGATCCCTACCATCAAAGCCGTGGTCGGCAAACGCAATATCACCTCTTCCATCACTAATCTCAGTGGTGGGGTACTCACCACCACCATGATCTATAAATTGGACAATAAAACCCCTAATCAGGCTAATGATGATATTTCCGCCTATATCGTCCGTCTGGTGGACAAAGAAAAGTTCACTTCCCTCATCGAAATGACTGCCAGCAACAAATATAACGGCGGTTATAAGGTCCAGTTTGCCAAAGAGTCCGTCGATGCAGGCCAGATCATCGTCTGCACCATCGACTTTGCCGAGAGTGGCTATACCCTGGAGTTCAAGAAGAGTGAGGGCACATTGACCCTCAAGGCGCCAACCGAGCCGCTGGTCACCATCGAAGAGGCAACAGTGGCGAGCACCGCTCCTCCGCCTGTTCCTACTCCGCAACAGCCCACTCCTGCTGGGACACAACCAACTTCAACGGCATCTGCACCTACTCTGCCAGCTGGCACTACACAGCCAACATCGGCAGCGAACCTGCCGGCTGTATCGACACAGCCAACATCGGCGCCTACGACGTCTTCTTCCTCTGTGCCTATCTCCACCCTGCCTCGCCCTACTCAACCGACGACTACTCTGTCCACTGCAAACAGCGTAACCGGTCAGCCCTGGGTCGGTCTCTGGCGTCTGGAGTCTCTGGCCGAGATAGTCATCTTCCATTTCAAGGCAGACGGAACCTGCTGGGTCTGGATTATGGACAAGGGTGATAATATCCCCATGACCATTACAGGCACTTATATATATGCTGACGGTAGTATCACACTCACAAACCGGTCCACAGGCGGTGAAGCGACCTCAGAACCGATGGTGATGGAGTTCGAATCTCTCGGCGACACTGCTTTCATCGATGATTATATCTTCGATCTCATACCTCCCGAGCACGAAGCCGCCGTCATCGCTAATCCCCAAGCCGTCTATCCGCCGGGATCGGATGGCCCAACTCCCACCCAACCACCATCTACCTTACAGGGCGAACCAAACCCCAGGATAGTCCCAGTCACAGGCTGGATCCGCAACGATTACGATGATTACTTCGAATATGACATCCTGGATCCGGCAAAAGATACCGCTACCATGACCTTCACCGAATATGTCATGGATAGCGAGGAAAAGGCAGCTAATCTGGTCAATACTTTCCGCATGTTGCTGGCAGATCGGTATGATAGTAATGATGCAGTTCCCGAATGGTACATTACAGAAGTCGGAGAACTGGATGTCAACGGGTTAATCGCTCTGGAGTTTAAGTCGATCTATACCTACGATTATGATGCCGGCAATGTGATCATCACCTTCGAGTTTGCTCAGTGGGATATCTTCGTTCAACAGGGGACTTACGTCTGCTATATCCGCTGCAATGCCTCCCAGGAGCAGTGGGATCTGGTGCTGGACGATTACAAGGCGATGTTGGCTTCCTTCACCCTGAGATAAGCAGGTGTTTTGCCACAGAAATGTCGCCGGACTGGTTCTCCTCTGTTCCCTGATAATCTTTGGGGCCTGTGAAGTTATTCCCACAATCTCCCCACCGGTGGAGTTTACTTCTCTGGCAGAATTACAGAACAGGACCAGAGGCGTGCTGCGCTACCCGGAGCAGATCCCTCCCATCGGTTTTGCAGCCAGCGACATCCTCTTCAACGGTTATGATGATCATGCCACCTGGAACTACCGTATCTTCATGGCAGATGAGGATCTCTTCCCCAATCAGGACCATCCAGATCCCGCAAGGCATAACCTGCCTGCCAGGGTGCCTGGCCTGGGAGAACCTGCAGTCGCCTGCATAACTGTTCATGCTTTTGCACCTCGTGAGAGGGAGATTCTGGAAGCCCGTCAGTCAGTCTGGCCTTTCTGGCAGGAAGAGATCTTCGTCAACGAACTCTATGGCAGACTCACCAACGACAGCAACTGGATCATCGTCGGTCGTCCGGTAAGACAGCAAACGGCCGTGGACTATATTCCCCAGAGTCAGGATTTCTTTGGAGATTCTCTGCCTGCTTGTTGTATAGCTCAGTCTGTCGCTGCCTACCTGGATATTCCTGTCATCTATATGGTCATCACCACGGTCTACGGCCATCCTGAGGAGGACCAGGCTGTCCTTTGTGATTTGGCTGACCACTATACAGCAACCCTGCTCAGCGAAATCTTCAGCAGCCCACGATAATTCCCTTTGTTATGAAAATCGGAATCAATGGCAAAGCCCATAAAGGAGCTGTCAGCATGCTGCGAAAACTCTTTGCAGGCCTCCTCTTCATCACCCTGTTGCTATGCTTTACGGCTTGTGATGAAACTGATGTCACACCACCGCTTAGTCAGGTTGCCAGCACTGTCAGCAATCCGGTGCCGGCTCAACCAGCTACCCCAGCAACTACTGGCCTGGCGGTAACCCCCCTGACCACGCAGCCACGTTCGACTGAAGCGGTAACCGAACCGGAAGCCGAGCCAGAGGACGAAATTCCTGATGTCAGTTCCGAAGTTTATGATGCGGTGGATACTACACTTCTCACCAGTTATGATGGTCCTCCCGGAACCTGGGCAATCTACTGGTATCTCTGTGGTACCGACCTGGAGACCTATGATGGCTGTGCCACCGATGATCTCATCGAAATGCTGGAGGTTGAACTGCCGGAGAACGTCACCGTGGTCATCGCCACCGGTGGCGCAGAGATGTGGCAAAACTCTGTCATCGAAGCCGATGTACTGGAGCGCTATACCTATATCGGTGACACTCTGACCTTCATCGGCGATCTCCCTCTGGCTAGCATGGCCGATCCCCGGACTCTCATCGATTTCTTAGACTTTTGCAACACGAACTACCCTGCGGAGAAACAGGCCCTGATCATCTGGGATCATGGCGGTGGATCGATCGGTGGCATGCTCTCGGATGAGTTCTTTCCCGATGATGTTCTTACCCTGCCACAGTTCAAACAGGTATTGGAAGCGGTTCCTCTCGTCTCCGGTAAGTTTGAGTTCGTAGGCATCGATGCCTGCCTGATGGCGACTATCGATATGGTTGGCGTCCTGGCAGATCACGCGCGCTATCTGATCGCCTCCGAAGAGATCGAACCCGGCTGTGGCTGGGACTACGAAGGGCTGTTCAGGGCTCTGGCTGCAGATACAACCATCGATGGCCGTCAGTTAGGTATCGCCATCTGTGATTCCTACTACAACACCTGTGCAGCTTTGGGTTACGAGAAAACGATCACCCTCTCGGTGATCGACCTGGCCAAAGCCGGGCCGCTCCTGGCTGCCTATGATGCCGTGGGTGAGGAAGCTTTGCTGCGGGCTATGTCCGAGCGTCAGGCCTTCATCAGCGCTTATGGCCGTGCTGCCTATGCTGCCGAGTACTATGGCAAGGGACTCAACGACATGGTGGACCTGGGGGATCTTATTCGCAAAGCCGGGGATCTTCTGCCTTCTAACGGTAGAGTCCTACTCAGCGCCTTAAACGATGCCGTAGCCTATCAGGTAAAGGGGGAGTATCGCTCCAACGCCAGTGGACTGGCTTGCTATCATCTCTATTCGGGTTCCAGGGAGAGTCTGGAGACCTTTTATACCTTAGAGACCAGCCTGCCTTTTCGCTACTTTTACGAGTACTCCGCCACCCGGCGTCTATCTGACTCCGGGCAGGCTTATGTTCAATATCTCAGCAGCATGAGCAGCGAGGTTTCATCTTCCCTGGCAGGAGGAATAGAAACTCTTCCCGAAACCGAGAGCCTTGGTTACGCCGACTTTCCAGTTTATATAGGTGAGGATCAACGCTGGCATCTGGATCTGGGTCCGGAGCTGGCTGATAATCTGGCAGCCGTATTTGTCAACCTCTCCTGGGTGGAACCGGTCAGCGGTATGCAAGTCTTGTGGGGTACCAATACCGATCTGATCTCCGATTGGGAGAATGGACTATTCATCGAGGATTTCAGCGATCTGTGGGGCAGCATTGACAATGCTCAGGTCTATATGGAACTCATCTCCATCGAAAACGGGCGCATCCTCTACTCTTGTCCCATCGAGTTAGACGAGGAAGTCTACGACCTGCATGTCGGCTTTAGCAAGGGAGAGTACGAAATTCTCTCGGCGGTGAAACGCAGCCATTCCCTCATCGCCTCCAAGAACCAGCGTATTCTGCAGCCAGGTGAAATCATCTATCCCATTCACTATGTGGTGCCGATGTTGGAGACCGGCCCGGGGGAGATCGTCGAAATCCCTATGGGTCAGGCTGTAATCAGCGAAACCACTTCCTTCTATGCCAGGCCTTTAGGCAATGGCTACTTCAAGTTAACCTTCCAGATGGTAGATTTCAGCGGTAACTCCTGGCATTCCGCCGAATGCTCCTTCAGGGTGCGCAACGGTGAAATCACGCGCCTGCCCGGGGGAGTGAACCCCATGGCTGCAGAGACACCAGAAGGCTTTGTCGAAATCCTCAATATCAGGGAAGACAGTTGGTTTAACAGCTCCTGGAATCAAAACATCCCCTACACCTATGCTTCAGTCTCTCCTCAGCTCTACCGTTCCCTGGCCGATATCCTGGAGCTCACTTCTCCCCGGGACAGCAATACAGGCACCTACACCATCCAGATTACCTCCGATACCATCGACCTCAGTCAGTATCTCGGTACGGAACTGGCCTATGTCTCCGGTTATATCTACGCCAAGGAATCTGTTTTCGAACGCCGGGACATTATCCTGGTCATCGAAGAACTCATCGAGGTATGGTGAGATTAGGATTTAGGATTTAGGATTTAGGATTTGGGATTTAG
>WRDA01000096.1 GCA_009783675.1 Symbiobacteriaceae bacterium
AAACCTGCTTAAGGCGCAGCTTATCACCTACCACACCGTAATCATCCATATCTGCCGTATTATCTGCAAAGGTGATCTTCTTCTCCATACAACGCTGCTCGATTATGCGGCTAACCTCTGTCATGGCAGTGCGCAGGACGAAGGGTGCTTCTGCCAGGATGAACATCCCGGCTTCGATCTTGGACATATCCAGAACATCGTTGAGAATACCGAGGAGATGGTCCGAGGCTGCAGATATTTCTCGCAAAGCCATGGACAGTTTTTCCTCTTTGGCTTCATTCATGGCAATCCAGGTCATGCCGATGATCGCATTTAGGGGTGTGCGGATCTCGTGGCTCATGCGGGAAAGAAAGTCACTCTTGGTTTGAGAAGCGATTTCAGCTGCTCGGGTTTGCACCTCTAGTTCTTCTGTGCGATGTCGTAACTCTGCGGTACGCTCATTGACTGTCTGTTCCAGGCGCTTACCCATTTGCCGATTGCGAATCAGGAAAATCCCCAACAAAGCTACCAAGAGGACCATCAGCACCGATGCGGCGATAAAGTATGGTACCTGAGCCCTGGCTAACTGCCCCCGGTAATCGAAGACGCGGCGAATCCAGTAATCGCTGATGGCATCAGTATCGATGAGTCTCTGTGCTTTGCTGATAATAGAACAAAGAATATCACCCTGCAGATTGAAGCCAAAGAGGGATTCGTAAGTGCGGCTCAGCAAAAGATTGGCCTTAATCCCCGTCATTTCGCGGTAACTGGTCGCTGAGAGCAGCAGGTTACGCGTCGCCATCAGTAAATCGACTTCACCTTTAGCCAGACCAATGAAACCTTCATAACTGCTGCCGTATACTACAGTATAGGGATGGTCGGGAAAGAGTTCATGGAATAGCTCTTCGTAACCTGTCCTGGCAACCAGTCCTACTCGCAGATGGTTTACCTGGCCAATATTGACCTCAGGCAGGTCGGAATCGGAAAGCAGAGCATAAAAATCGGTAAGATAAGCCGAATCAGCCCAGAGAAAGCGCCCTTCCCGAGCAGGTGTTCGGATAAGTTCACCGGTCAGGACAGCGGCTCCCGACTCCAACATCTCCAGGGTTGAGCTCCAGTTATCGTTCCTGGAGGTGACGGTGCCGAAGGTAAACCCTGTAATCTCAGCGATTTCGTGGAGAATGTCCTCGGATATGCCCTGCCATTCATTCATTTGTTGATTAAAGAAAGAAATGGGATAGTTGTCTGAGGATAAGGCGATGGGAATGACCGCTGCCGGATTCTGATGAAGATCCCAATAGCGGCGTTCTCCTTCATCAAGCATACCGTACAGCACATTACGGGCATAAAGCCTATGCCCCTGCTTCTGCAGGATGCTCAGTTTATACCCTGCATCGGTACGCAAATACTTCTGGACGACTGATATAATAGCTGCCAGGTCAGGGTTAGCAGTGCCCAGAGAAGCCACATGATAGATAGCCGGTGAGAGAGGCTCGATGACAATACCCGCCAAAGCGGTAAAGACCGCAGTTGCGTCGCTGTCAACCAAAAGGGCATCGATCTCCTGATTAAGAAGATCCTCATAAGCAGTTTTGTATGTGCCATAGAAGTTAGAGTTATACGACTGCCCCGAGATGGCAGCGACTGCCAGATTGACTCCTGTTCCTTCAATAAATCCATACTCCAGAGGACGCTGCCTGCTGATAGCCGGCAGATAGGATACCCCGTCCCTGGTGATGATGATCACCGTACGTTCGGAAATAGGATCGGTATAGTACAAGCCCTCTGCCATCAGAGGGGTGATTGCTCCGGTGAAGTGGATAGTATGTGAGCGGACACCTTCTAACAAGCGATCCCACTCATAGATCGCCGGGATGAAGTTCATATCGAACAGTTCGCTTAGCCATTCACATAACAGGACAGTATAGCCGTCGAGTACTCCGTCATGGCGTCGAAAGCAGGCCTCACCCTCCGGCATGCCAAGCCGGAATGGCTTGCCAGCCTCACGAAGGCTTTCGATTGCCGTGATCTCCGCCAGAGTCACGCCGGGTATTTGCTTATAATTGGTAAACTCCTCGACCACACTGAGAGTCCCCGGAGTTTCAGCGGCGCATCCACCCAGAACCAGGGAAAGAAGGATCAGGAGTAGTGAGGCGCGGTACCTCATGAAGACATTACCACCTATAGGTTATTTGACGATCGTCTGTTCGTTATTGACCTTATGTTACGGTTACAGTATAATGAATGTATCCCTATCCATCGTTGGCAATATACCATATCAATATCATTAATGCAACAGTTTAAGTGTTGTCAGGAGGATATGGGAGAGGCCTGATAAATGAGGAGTGAACAAGATCATGCGGCGGGGAATTGCTGCCTTTCCGATAGCTGTACTCCTGGTGCTTAGTTGTTTATTGTCAGCTTGCAATAACTCTCCGGATCAGATTAAACCCATCCAGGATCGCGGACAATTGCGCGTTGGAGTCAAGATGGATGTACCATCCTTTGGCTATCTTAATCCTGAAACCGGAGAAATGGAAGGAATCGAGGTCGATCTGTCGCGGGAAATAGCCAAGGCTATCCTCGGCAATGCCAATGCAATCAAGTTCGTCAGCATCACGGCTCAGACCAGATCAGCTCTGCTGAACAACGGTGAGATCGATATTGTAATCGCCACTTTTACCATTACCGAGGAACGCAAACAGAGTTTCAACTTCTCCCGGGCATATTTTACCGATACCATAGGTTATTTAGTTTTGAATGATGCTCGGATCACCAGTGGCGCTGATCTGGATAATAGAGCGGTAGGGGTCGCTGTGGCGAGCACCGCAAAAGATGCGTTTCTGAAAGAAAGTGTATCCCTGGGTATTACCACTTCCATGCGGGAGTACTCCAGTTATCCCGAGATCAAGGCTGCTCTGGTCAGCGGAGATATCGATGCTTTTATCGCCGATAAGTCGATTCTCAGCGGTTATCTGGACGATTCCTGTTCCCTACTCGACGAAGGCTTCAACCCACAGCAATATGGCATAGCCAGTAAAAAAGAGAACGACAAGCTGGCTCAGCGTATCGACAGCATTCTCGAAGAGATGGAGAAGGACGGCAGGCTCGCTGCGATACTGAAGCAGTGGGGACACTAGAGGGGATTTGCTACTAATCTGATAGTTCAAGAGCAGCGAGTAATCGCTGCTCTTGTATGTATTACAATGATCCGCTATTTTTTAAATTACTTTACGATAACATAATACTGTAGTTGATGCTGCAGCAGGAGAGCGCATTCTTCATGTAGAATATGTATGAACTAACGTATAATTTGAAAAGGTGGTTAGCAGTATGCGAATACGTAGCCTGGGACTAAAAATCTCCCTCATCGTCGCAATTATGATTACCATAATCATCTCGATCATCGTCTATATCGTCAAAGAACAGAGTACCCGATTGGTGGTGGATCTGGCGGCTGATGAAGCCGCTGCAGCGAACAGCTCTCTGGCTAATGAACTGGCCCGTCTCCAGGAGGAAGCTCTGCTGCGTTCGGAGTTTATTGCCTCCTCTGCTCAGGTCGTCGAAGCCTTACTGGCTGATGACCACGAGGAGATGCGCAGAGTCATTCTTAACTTCGGAGAGAGCCTCGATTTTATTACCGTCTGTGATGCTGAAGGAAATGTTTTCCTGCGCGTGCACAATAACCAGAGAGGAGATAGCTTGCTGCACATCCACGCCGTGGCTAACGCTCTCTCCGGAGGCCGCAGTATAGGCACCATCGAGAAAGGATCCACAGTAGGTTTTACGACCAGAGGTGGTGCCGCCATTCGTGATCAAAACGGAACCATTATCGGCGCGGTTACCAGTGGCCATGATCTCTCTCTGTCCAAATATGTCGACTATGTAAAGTCCTTCAGCAACAGTGAGGTCACTATCTTCGAGGGTGATACCCGTCTGAGCACAACCCTCATCGATGAACAGGGCAATCGGGTCGTGGGAACCCAGGCCAGCGCCGCTGTCGTCGATGCGGTCATCAACAAGAGACAGGATTTCACCCTGGAGATCAACCTCTTCGGCAGAGAGTACTATGCACAATACTCTCCCCTGATTATCGAAAACAATGTCATCGGCATGCTGTTCTCTGGCGTCCTTATCGATGGCGCGATAGAGTTTCAACAGAGCATGATGAACCAAGTCATTACAGTTGGTATTATCTGCGGTATCATTTGTGTGCTGACGATCATCGGCTATACCTTTATCTCCGTGACCAGGCCCTTGCGTAAACTCGGTGCCTTCGCCGGTAAAATCAGCTCCGGCGATATCGGTGTCACCTCATCTACGATGGTCTCTTCGGGCGTGCGAGCCTCTGATGAAGTCGGCGTCCTGGCAGCGACCCTGGAAATGGCTTACGAAAACCTCCGTGGGTATGTAGGTGAAATCAGCGACCGCATGCAAGCCTTGGCCGAGGGGGATCTTAGCACGGAATGTGTCTACGATTTCCAGGGGGATTTCATGATGATTAAGGATGCGATCAACGATATCATTCATCGCTTAAATGAAACCATGACCGAGGTAAATGCTTCGTCTGCCAATGTTCTGGAAGGATCGAAACTTGTGGCTGACAGTGCTCAGACCCTCGCTGGTGGGTCAGCCGAGCAGTCGGAGGTCATCCGGGGGACGATTCTGGAGCATGCAGCTAAGGGCAGCCAACAGATGGAAGAGATGATGGCTGCGGTTAACGATATAAACCAGGCCAGCAAAGATATCAGCGCGGTCATGAAACTAATCGATAACATTGCTTTTCAGACCAACCTGTTAGCCCTGAACGCTTCGGTAGAAGCTGCTCGGGCGGGAGATGCCGGTAGAGGCTTCTCCGTGGTTGCCGAAGAGGTGCGGGCTCTGGCTATGCGCAGCGCCGAAGCAGCCAGCGAGACCGGTGCTTTGGTCGAGAACGCCATGCGTAAAGCGGAGTTGGGATCTCGCATTGCCGTAGAAACCGCATCCAGCTTGGAACAGATCGTTTCCGGAATCGATCAGGTAGCTCAGGGAGTACAGCAGAACTCCGGAACGGCTCAAGAGCAGGCTGCGGCTGCCGAGGAACTGAGTTCACAGTCTCAGTCATTGCAAAATATGATCAACCAATTCCGGCTGCGTGGCGACTCAGTCCCTCTGCTTGGCAGCGGTTATATGAGTAACTCCCCGCAAAGGAAAAAGCTCATCTCTGGCAGAAACCAGTAGTCTTTTGGGAAGAGGTATAACATGAGTCGTTTCGATGGTCACAGGTTACCAGGTTCTCTCTTTCGCATCGATACCGGTCGGATGCGCGATGGTTGGTACTCCGATGATTATTTCGTATCCAACCGTGATCTGCTGTCTCAACTGGCGAAGGAAGGTTATCGCTACGCAGGAGAATATCCCAGCCAGCAGTTCGCAGGTATCGATCCTGAGCAGCATCAGGTCGGTGACTCCATCGTGGAGATGCAGATCTTCACCAGACGCGCTCCTTTTACCCTGGTTGCCGGCGTGGATGAAGCTCTGGCGATCCTAGAAGAGTGTGTCGGTTACTACGACGATGAAGGGCAGTTTGTTTCTACCTTCGATGAGCTGGAGATTGAAGCCGTAGAGGACGGCACCTTCGCCACATACAAGGGAGATCCCATGCAGGTCCAGCCGGTAATCCGCATACGGGGTCGCTACAGAGACTTCGCCATGCTGGAAACTGTCTACCTGGGAGTACTCTCGGAAGCTTCCCGGATCGCCACCAATGTCTACACCTTGCTGGAGGCTGCTCTAGAGAAGCGAGTCTTTTTCTTTCCTGCACGTTTCGCTCACTGGAAGATGCAGGGTGTGGATGGTTACGCGTATGCTATCGCCGTCGATGCCTTCAAGGCAGCTTACGGATCTCAGGGCGAGAAGCTGGTCTCGACCCTGGGTCAGGGTGAGTGGTGGGGTGGTGCGGGAGCAGGGACAGTCAGCCATGCACTG